>JAAURO010000065.1 GCA_012032215.1 Limnobacter sp. | reverse complement strand
TTTACAATCAGCACATTCCTCAAAAGGCGTTGGGGGGTATTTCACCGGTTCAGGCGATGAAGAACTGGCAGGAGGAAAAACCAGAGTTGTTTAAAAAGAAGGTTTATAAACAGACGGGACTTGACACGTATGTATTCATTCTGTACCTCCTTGAAGTTGAATCTTTATTAAAGAGACAAACCATGAGCGGCACAATAGGAATTCGCTTACACGGGCTTTTCTGAAAGCGCCACGCGCAGCGCATTGGAATATGCAGCACGGGCCGTTTGCATAATTGCCAGCTCCTGGTGCAGTGCATGTATTTTTTGATCGACTACTTGCAGGTTTATCACTTGGTTGCGTGCGTTTTCCGACAAGGCGTCGGTGTCGTATTCGATGTTGTCTATTTTAATAACGGGCATGGCTGGATCCTGATTGGCTGTGGAGATGCGGGTTAAATCCACTGGGGATTACGCAGTTTACAATGGCTTTTGCGCAAGGGGGCCTGCCCGGCCATATACATCGTCAAACCGCACAATGTCGTCTTCTTGCAGATAATCGCCGCTTTGCACTTCAATCATGATGAGCGGTACCACACCCGGGTTTTAAGCCGGTGTTTGTTGCCTGCGGGTATGTAGGTGGATTCATTTTTGCACACCAGAAAAACGCGCTCGCCGTTGCTTACTTCTGCGGTGCCACTGACCACAATCCAGTGCTCGCTGCGGTGATGGTGCATTTGCAGGCTTAACGATGCACCACAGTTTACTTCTATGCGTTTTATTTTGTAGCCTTTCGCCCTCTTCCAGCACGGTGTAAGTGCCCCAAGGGCGGTGCACGGTGGAGTGGGTATTTACCAGTTCGCTGCCCTGGTCTTTCAGGGCCTGCACCACGGTTTTTACTTCCTGGTGGTGGCTTTTGTCGGCTACCAGCAGTGCATCGGGGGTGTCTACAATGAACAGGTTGTCTACGCCCAATGTGGCTATGGTGCGGCTGCCCATTTGCACGTGGGTGCGTGTGGTGCTGATTTGCACCAAAGCCCCTGCGCCTGTGGATTGCTGCGTGTTGCCGTGCCTGTCGGTCTTGCATTCCTGGGCCAGGGCAGCCCAACTGCCAATGTCGCTCCACTGAAAGCTGGCTGGCACCACGCACACGTTGTGCGCTTTTTCCAGTAAGGCGTAATCGATACTGATATTGGGCACACTGCCGAAGGTTTTTCGGGCAGGCAGGTAACGGTTCGGTTGTCGTGGGAAGAAACCTGTGCGGCCTGCCAGGCTTGTTCGCAGGCCAGCAACACCTCGGGGCCGCATTCGCGTAGACCGTGCAACACAGTTTGCGCGTCAAACACAAACAGGCCTGCGTTCCACAGGTACTCACCGCTGGCCAGGTAATAGGTGGCTGTGGGTAAATCGGGTTTTTCTACAAAACGCTGCACGGTGCGCACTGCGAAACCGGCCTCTAAAGGCTTGCCTTTTTGAATGTAGCCAAACCCGGTTTCTGGAGAGGTGGGTTCGATACCAAAGCAGCACAAAGTGCCTTGCACGGCCACGGGCACTGCACTGTGCACAGCCTGCACGAAAGTTTCCAGTGGATTGATTAAATGATCAGCGGGTAGCACCAGCAACACCACCTGTTGCTGCGGATAGCGCTTTTGCGCCCACAGGGCAGCCAAGGCAATGGCAGGAGCGGTGTTTTTGCCCTCGGGTTCGAGTAGCTGGTGCAGGCTGGCGCCGGGCAAAGCAGCTTGCAGCACGGGCAGGCAGGCATCTCGCAGCAAAAACTCGTGGGCCTGGTTGCTAACGAGCAACACATCGCTGTGCGCGGTATACGCCTTCAGCACAGCGGCTGCACGCTGCACGGTTTGTGCAATCAAAGAGCTGCCTGTTACCTGTATAAATGGTTTGGGCAGGTTTTTTCTGGAAACCGGCCACAAGCGGGTGCCAGCTCCGCCGCACAAAACAACGGGCAACACAATAGGGGCAATTGGTGGGTTGGTGTGCATGGTGTGTACCTGTTTGTTTAGCCTGTGTTACTTACAAAGCAGCCAAAACCTGCCCCAACACCTGCATGGCCGGGGCCATGGAGTAATGGTGGTTGCCAATAAACAAGCCGTGAGAATCGAGGTGACTGGCGTTTGGCAGAACGCCTTGAATGGTGTAATTAAAGTACTGCACCACCGGGTTTTTGGCAAAGTTGCCCGCTACAATTGGGCGGCATTCAAAGCCATTTTTGTTTAAGCACTGGCGCAGTGCCTGGCGTGTAAGACCGCTGCCTGGCCGGGCAATCAGGCTGAAGCCAAACCAGCTGCTGGCCCCGGTTTCCTGCTGAATCAGCACCTTGGGGTGGTTGGCCAGGACCTGTTGAAACAAGGCAGCATTGCGGCGGCGTTCGGTCACCAGCATGGGCAGCTTTTTGAGTTGCTCTATGCCCAATGCGCCAGAAAGCTCCAGGGGACGCACGTTGTAACCGGGCAGCACAAACCTGAACGATTCTTCAAACCCGTCTTCACTTTTGGTGCCCGTTACGCGGTTCTGCCGGGGCAGGTTGCGCGTCCAGCCGTGCGCGCGCAGGCATAGCAAAATGTGGTGCAGCTCTTCATCATCGGTAAGCACCAGGCCTCCTTCCATGGTGGAAATGTGGTGCGAAAAAAAACTGCTGAATGTTCCCATTACACCGAAGGTACCTGCCTGCTGGCCCCCAAAGGTAGCCCCCATGGATTCGCAGTTGTCTTCCAACAGCACAATCGGTCTTTCCGTGGCCGCGTTTGCCAGCAATTGTTTAATGGCTGCAAAATCGTTGGGATTGCCCAGCAGGTTAACGGCAAGCACACAACGGGTGCGCGGGGTTATGGCTTGCGCAAGGGCAGCCAAATCGAAGTTCAGGGTTTGCAAATCAATATCGACAAACTTTACCGCTAAACCATACTGCGCCAGCGGATAGTAGGTGGTGCTCCAGGACACCGCTGGCACAATGACTTCATCGCCTGCCTGCAACTTTAAATCGGCGTTTTGGGTGTAAAACAGGGCAGCGATCATCAGCAAATTGGCGGATGACCCTGAATTCACCATAAGCGCATGTTGCGCGCCAAAAAACTGCGCGAACTGTTCTTCGAAGGTACGCACCTGCTGGCCCATGGTAAAAGCGCCGCTTTGAATAACCGCTTGCATGGCCTGGTATTCTGCATCGTCCCAGGTGGTGGTTGCCAAAGGGTAGAGGTAACTCATTGCATTAAACTCATGGCGTTGGACCTGTTGCGTGTTCGGTTGTTAAATAGTAAGCATAGGTAAGGGCCAGCCCTTGCTTCAGGGTAAAACCGGGCTGCCAGCCCCACTGGGCCTGGCGGCCTACGTCTACGAGTTTGCGCTGCATACCCACGGGCCTGGACACATCGTGCACAAAACCACCCTGCCAATCCACAACCTGTGCGGCTGCCTGGTAGTACCTGTTCACGCTGTGGTCGCGGCCCACACCCAGGTTCATGACTGCAGGCAGGGTATCAAAGTGTTCCGCCGCACGCACCAGTGCTTGCGCGGCATCGCCTGCAAACATGAATTCCCTGCGGGCTGTGCCATCGCCCCAAATTTCTACGGTGGCCTGGCCTTGCATTTTAGCCCAATGCAGTTTGTGCAAAATAGCGGGAATCAAATGAGAATGCGCCGGGTTGAATTTGTCGTACTTGCCGTACAGGTTGCACGGAATAATTGTTTTGTACTGAAATTGCGACTGGCTGCGCGCAATGTACTGGCACAGCCGCATGCCCATTATTTTAGCCAGCGCATAGCCTTCGTTGGTGGGTTCCAGAGCACCGGTTAAAACCAGATCTTCGTGCAGGGGGCTTGGTGCCTGTGCGGGGTACATGCACGAACTGCCCAGGTTCAAGAGGCGGGGTATGCCAGCCTGGCGTGCAGCCAAAATGGTGTTGCGGGCAATGTCCAGGTTTTCCACCAGAAATTCTACGGGGTGCGCCATGTTGGCCTGTATGCCCCCCACACGGCCTGCGGCGTGCAGCACCATATCGGGCTTGTGCGTTTGCAGGTAGTGCACGGTTTGTGCAAAATCGGCCAAATCGAGTTGGGCACGCGCAGGGGTAAGCACCGTGTGCCCGTGCGCAAGCAGTGCCTCGCTGACATTGCGCCCCACCATGCCACGGCGCCAGTAACCAGTATTTTCAAGCCAACCCCCTTACCTTTCCGTACTGATTTGCACATCGTAACCATGCTGGCGCAACAGTGCATGACGGCGGGCCGATTCCAAATCGGTTTGCACCATTTCAGCAACCATTTCCGGCACCGTAACACGCGGCTGCCAACCCAGCTTTTCGCGGGCCTTGGTGGCGTCGCCCAACAGGGTTTCCACCTCCGCCGGGCGAAAATAACGGGGGTCGATGCGCACCAGTACATCACCCACCCTCAGTGCAGGTGCCTTGTTGCCCTGCACGGCTGCCACCACACCGGTTTCCTGCACGCCAACCCCACGCCATTCCATGGCAATGCCGAGTTCAGCGGCCGTCATTTCAATGAACTGGCGCACACTGTACTGCTTGCCCGTGGCAATGACGTAATCTTCGGGAGTTTGCTGCTGAAGCATAAGCCACTGCATTTCGACATAATCTTTGGCATGCCCCCAATCGCGCAGTGCATCTATATTGCCTATGTACAAACGGGGCTCAAGGCCCACTGCCATGTTGGCAAAGCCACGCGTAATTTTGCGCGTAACAAAAGTTTCGCCACGGCGCGGGCTTTCATGGTTGAACAAAATACCGTTGCAGGCATACATGCCATAGCTTTCGCGGTAATTGATGGTTATCCAGTAAGCGTACAGCTTGGCGGCCGCATAGGGGCTGCGGGGGTAAAACGGGGTGGTTTCTTTTTGGGGCGTTTCTTGCACCAAACCATACAGCTCGGAAGTGGATGCCTGGTAAAAGCGGGTTTTTTGCTCCAGCCCCAATATACGAATGGCCTCCAGCAACCTGAGCGTGCCCATGGCATCTACATCGGCGGTGTATTCGGGAGCCTCGAACGACACCGCCACATGGCTTTGCGCACCCAGGTTGTACACCTCGTCGGGCTGTACCTGCTGCACAATGCGCGTCAGGTTGGAGGTGTCGGTTAAATCGCCATGGTGCAGGGTAAACTGCGGATTGGGGGTGTGCGGGTCTTCAAAAATATGATCCACACGCTGGGTATTAAACAGCGAAGCCCTGCGCTTGATGCCATGTACCTCATACCCTTTTTCCAAAAGAAACTCGGCCAGATACGAGCCATCTTGCCCGGTTACACCCGTAATAAGCGCTATTTTTTTCATGCTTTGCCCCACCGAACAACACACCCATTCAACACAATTTCAAACCGCCTGACCGACTGTGCAAGCCCACACTGCCGCCCCACCAAGGCTTAAGTGTACTGGCTCCAAGCCCCGCCCCACACCCTGCCTGTGCAAGCACAGCGCATTTGAACTCCGCCAGACTGCACTTCTGCGCCAACAAGCATGCGCTGACAGGGTTAGAATTTCTGAAGCACGCAATGCTTTTGGTGCCTTGTTCAAGAACCACTTTGGGAAACTCTTTACACTGCCATGAATTTCACCCCCCACTCTGTTCATCTGCTTGTGCGCGCCGGGCTACTGGCCCTGGCGGTTGCAGCCACTGGCTGCGCGACTCACACTGCACACGACACCTCCGATTTTGCACACACCGGCACTGCCTACACCCAAGCAGCGCGGCAGGTAAATGCCGTAGCCAAACAGGAATCGCTGGCATTTTCTGCCCGGGTATTGCCCAGCCTGCCACGCAAACCGGATGTGCTGGCTGCTCAATCGCAAGCCATGCGCGAACGTGTAGCGCTTTCTGCCACCGTGGATACCCAACTTGGCCTGCTGGAAAACTACTTCCGCGTGCTGGGCAACCTGGCAAGCAACAAACGCGGCTATGGCAGCGAAAAGGCCAACGCCACACTGGCCAGACTGGCCTACCAGATGGGCAATCAACCCATGGGTATGAGCCACAGCCAAAGCGAGGGGCTGGCCAAAGTGGTGGTGCATGTAGCGCAAAACCACGCCTTAAAAGAAACGCTGAAGCGTGACGGACAAACCGTCTACAACACCTTGGCTGTGCTGGTAGACATTCTGGCCCAACAAGCCGACTGGCTGCGCACACGGCAAGACCTGACCCGGCAGGTAGCCTACCGGGATGAGGTGGAAAAACCTTTTCTGGCGGGTGAAACACTGGGCAAAGACTGGCAAACTGCATGGGCAGAAAGCATAAACCCACGCAACACCCTGGAAGCCGTTGAAAAAGCACAGTCCGCAGCCAATGCCCTGCTGGCAAGCTGGAAAAACCTGCTGGAAACCGAAAGTGCCCCTGAACTGGCCGAACTGCAAACCAGCGTATCGCAGCTACAAAGCCGTGTTTTCACCCTGACATTGGAGGCTCCATGAGCATCGCCCGCGTTGAACCCATTGTTCGGTCCGTCAAAGCCACTTTTTCTGAACTGTACGCCATTGACCCCGACACCCTGCAGCTTGATGAAAAACGCCTGCACCAAGCCGCACTGAACGCTGCCTACCTGGCACTGCTAGAGCTGGAAAACCGCCAGCTTGAGCAAAAGCTTCAAGAAAATGAAAGCCTGCTGCAACACCTGCAAACAGCCACTGAGGCAGTAGAAACTGCCATGCGCAAACAAGACAAACTGGTAGACAGGCTATGCACTGTAGCGCGCGGACTAGAAGCAGTGGTGAAACTGGTGGGATAGCGCACCAAAAAGGCCACCGCACCAGGCGGCCAGACAGAACCAAACTGATTGGCACTGTACAAGGAACTAAACCTGCCATTTAAACCACTCAGGGTTTTACGGCCGGGCTAGAATCGGCCCTGCAAGTTATGAAACCATCACCGGTTGCCGCTAATGGTGCATGCAGCCCCAGCCACGGCGAACAAAAAACAGGCCACATTATTCCCCAATATTCGCCTGCCGAAGTGAAAACCATAGCAGGCGTGGGCCTCGATGCTACGGCATTCACAAGCCACATCAGTGCAAACCCGCCGTCTCACGTTTCAGGCAAACAACCCATCTTGCTGGAACACATCCTGAACTGCCACAAGCAAAACCAGCCCTTAATTGCCTTTCATTCGCCAACAGGGCTGGCGCGTTGCGAACAAATGCTGCGTGGCGACACACCCCTCAGAGCCTCCAGTTACCCCACTTTGCTGGAGCAGTGCCTGGCCCTGTTACAACGCAATCAGCAACAACCAGTGTTTCTGGACGAGGGGTACCAGCTACTCCGGTTTCAAAAAAACGACCTGGCAACCGGCGAAGTGCCCACACTCAGCGGGAAACTGGTGATAGCAGACCCCAAGGGGAAAGAAATTGCAATTGACGTGCTGGAAATGGCCCCTGAGTACGATGGCGAAGCACTGAGTACCGACAATCTCGTGAAGTGTTTTCATGCACTGCGAATGGTTTTCCCCGGCCAAAAACTCTCCGAACACCGAGGCCTTTTTACTTCAGCCATGGGGATTGGCCGCTCGGCGACCTTGTTGTGCATGGATGCCATTGACAACCACATCCAGAAGGCCTTGGAACTCCCCCCCTACTTGCTAGAAAACTTCAACGCAAGCGAGATTGACCGAATGCTAAATCAGGCCATTGACACTGCACGCACACATGGTAACCCGCATTTTGTTCACACCACCAAGCAAAAAGAGGAATTAGCCGCCGCGTGTCGAATACTACTGGCCAACAATAGCCACCGACTGGCCCAAGGCCGC
>JAAURO010000064.1 GCA_012032215.1 Limnobacter sp. | reverse complement strand
TTTGGTAATGCCTGAGGCCACGTACAGGTTTAAACCCACAGGTGGTGTGCACATGCCAATTTCCATGTTGACCACCATCAGAATGCCAAAGTGCACCGGGTCTATGCCCAGCTGCATGGCAACCGGAAAAAGAATAGGTGCAAAAATCAGCACAATGGATGAAGGCTCCATAAAGTTGCCCGCCAGCAGCAGAATCACGTTGACGGCCAGCAAAAAGGCAATAGGCCCCAAACCGTTGCCAAGCATCCATTCGCCCAATGCCTGAGGTATGTTTTCGTTGGTAAGCACAAACGAGAACAGCACCGCATTGGTAATGATGTACAGCAACATGGCCGACAAATTGGCCGAGTTCACCAGCACTTTGGGCACCGCTTTAAGTGGCATGTCTTTGTACACAAACACAGCCACCACAAAAGCGTACACGGCGCTCATTGCGGCGGCCTCGGTGGGTGTAAACAAACCGCTGTATATGCCGCCCATAACCACCACTACCAGCAGCAAGCCCCAAAACGCTTCGCGAAATGCTGTAAAGCGCTCGGCCCAGCTTGCTTTGGGAAGCCGTGGGTAGTTGCCTTTTTGGCACGCCACCAGGTAGTGAGGCCCAACAGGAAAGCCAGCACCATGCCGGGCACCACGCCCGCCATAAACAGCGCGCCCACCGAGGTGTTGGTAGACACCGAGTACATCACCATGACAATAGAGGGTGGTATTAAAATACCCAAACCACCAGACACCGTGACCACCCCGGCGCCGAATTTTTTTGGGTAACCGGCCTTCACCATGGCTGGCAACAAAATAGAGCCAATGGCCACAACCGTTGCAGGTGACGAACCCGAAACCGCAGCAAACAGCGCACAAGCCACCACGGCACCTAAGCCCAGCCCGCCATTAAAATGCCCCACCATGGAAGTGGCAAAACGGATCATGCGGCGTGCCACACCGCCATGGGTTAAAAAATTGCCCGCCAGAATAAAAAACGGAATGGCCATGATTTCGAATTTTTCGATGCCGGTAAACAGCTTTAAGGCCACGCTTTCCAGGGGAACCTGGGTCATGGTGAACAAAAAAGTAAGCACCGTTAAACCCAAAGAAATCGAAACCGGCATACCGGTGAGCATAAGCCCCAGCAGCAGCGTAAAAATAACCAGGGCGCTCATGCTGTGGCCCCTTCTTCCACGCCATCTACGTGGCCGTGGTCGTGGTGTGGCAATTCGCCAGTTTTAATAAACACGTAAGCCACCTGTAAAAAACGGAAGCACATTAAGGAAGAACCCAACGGAATGGCGCTGTACACCACCCAGGTCGGCCATTCCAGATCAGGCGTGGTAGGGCCTTCGAACATGGTTTCGGTGGGCAGGCCAAACGCATGAAAAAAGGCATAATGCGCGCCGTTTTCCCACACAAAATGGGCACCCAGCGAGGCCACAATGCCGGTAAACAAGGCACCCGCCAAAAGCCCAATAATTACAAAACGCCCACGCCACAAGGGGTTAAAGGTGTTGATGAGCACATCTACACCCACGTGAATGCCCGTGCGCACGCCGTAGGCAGCACCAAATTTCGCCATCCAGACAAACAGGATGATGCACAGTTCCTGCGCCCAGCTTAAATTAAGGGAAACCAGAAAATCCTGCACTCCGGGAATTGAATAACCCGACACGTAACGATGCACCACCGCCACAAAAATAATGATTGTGGCGGCGGCCATCAGGAACGTAATCAAGGTTTCTTCAAGGTGGTTGAGTACCTTGTTGATCATGATGAACGTTCCTGGTTTTTACAGCTTGGAGGGGTCGAAACCGGTGGCGTCGTATACCGCTTTGATGGTTTCTGCACCAATGCGGCTTTCCATGTTTTTATGGGTAGGCAGCATGGCTTTTTTGAATACCAATCGCTCTGCGGCAGAAGGCTTGAAGACTTCGGTTTTGCCAGAAGCAATGGCCGATTTCAGATCTTCATCGTTTTTCTGCTTGGCAATCGAGTTGGCATAGTCGGTGGTGTCTTTCATGGCTTGTTCAAGCTGGGTTCTGACTTCAGGTTTCAGCTCATCCCAAAACTTTTTGTTCACAATAACGGCATACCCCAAGTAACCGTGGTCGGTCAGGCTAAGGTGCTTTTGCACTTCAAACATTTTCTGGGTGTAGAAGTTGGAAATGGGATTTTCCGTGCCATCTACCACGCCGGTCTGAAGGGCTTGATACACCTCTGAAAACGCCATGGTTTGTGGAATGGCTCCCAGGGTGCGCATTTGATCTTCCAATACCTTAGAGGACTGAATACGCATTTTTTTGCCTTTCAGGTCGGCAGGCGTTTTGATGGGGGTGTTGGCAGAAAAGCTTTTGAAGCCGTTGTCCCAGAAGGCCAGGCCTTTAATACCGCGCGGCTCCAGTTTGGCCATCAGGCCTTGGCCTACTTTCCCCATGGTGATTTTGTGCAGATCGTCGTAGCTGTCGAACAGATAAGGCAAGTCGAACACTTCAAATTCTTTCACGCCCAGCGGGCCAAACTTGGCCAGCGAGGGGGCCAGCATTTGCACCGCACCCACTTGCAGGGCTTCCATTTCCTCTTTGTCTTTGTACAGGATGGAGTTGGCGTACACCTCTACTTTTACTGCGCCTTTGGTGAGCTCGCCTGCGCGCTTGGCAAAGAAATCTGCAGCCAGGCCCTTAGGCGTGTTGTTGGCCACAACGTGGCTGAATTTGATAACCACTGGCTCTTGAGCCTGCGCAGCACTGAACGTAGCTGGCAGAACACAGGCCGCCAACAGGGAAGACAACATTGTTTTTGTAAATACGCGTCTGTTGAACATGAATTGCTCCTTTCGCAATGAGGTGTGACAGCGAAAGCAAGCATAGGCTTTTGGCAAAAAAAAGGAATAGAGGATTTTCCACATTGTGGAAGGTACGCACCCCGACCTCTCGTTAATAGCTATTGTGTTTTTGAAAACAACAGTTCTTTTATAGCTAGAAAACTACAATATGACATAGCACTCGGCGCAGGATTGTGCCCAAAATCGGTGCTTTCGCACCATGGCACGGTGGAGTGTGGCAATGTTCATTTGAATGTTCCCCTGTCGTCGCTTGTCCAGCAGGGCGGTTCATTTTCGCTCGCCTGCCTCACCCGGCTTGCGACACCTGAAAAGAAGCAGCAAAGCAGCAACAGAAAGCAACCGCTAAAAAATAATTCATGAACAGGAGTGTCTGAATTTCGTCTTGTGTATGAATAAAACCATTGCCCAGAGCCCACGTTACAAGAGGCTTTGTCCACGGCAAGCTAACGGAAGGTATGCGAAGCAGCAAAGCAGCCATTAAAACACATAGAACCCCACCAGAAAAAGCCAGCCAAAGAGTTCTGATTTTCATGACACAGTCAGTATGGCATAGGCCAAATGACCGCCATCGCCCACAGGTAAAGGTTTTTGGTCCCGTAATTTGCTGGAAACCAGATCAAAGTCTGATCGATTAATTAATGTCACGCATCCCAGGCTAACCCCTTCTTCTCCCATAGGATGCAAACGAAAGTTTCCTCGTCTTATGCCATCACAGGTCATAAAGTCATCAATCTTCCCATCCATCGCGAAAAGCGCAAACCAATCGTTTTTGGATTGCAACCACGCATTGATTTTTTGAAGAATGCCAGTAGCCCTGTCAACCACATAGTACTTGCCTCTCGGGATTGGCCCTGCATCTGGAAGGCACTGACTGGCAGCCTGATTAACATGCTGCCTGAATCCAGAAAAAGCAGCGAATGTGTATCCGTCTATCCTCAACATCCCTAAGTCTTCCCCATTCAACCGAAAAGAGCATTCAAGCATTTGGTGCCTCCACAATAAAACAGCAGCGATACTACCACCACACAGACCTTCGCACACCAACAGAAGACTCGTCGGCACTCCTTCCTATACAATGAAAACCGTTTCAGTCCACCTTTTGCCGGTGGCCCTCCAGGAGTTTCTCAACCCATGCCGGTTTTTTTCGTCACCGCCTGCTACACAATTGGCTGGCTGCTTTTTGCATTGCGGCGGTGTGTGTGTTGGTGGCACACTTTGTAGCGCCTGTTCGCTGGGTAGAAAACTGGCTGGCAGACCTGCGCATTGTGCAGTATTCACCCCTGATTCAGGCCACGCAAAGCGAGGTGGTGTTGATTACCTTTACCGATGAAACACTGGATAAACTGCCCTACCGCCATCCCATCGACCGCGCGTTCTTAAGCGAGGTGCTGCACCACATCGATGAATCCCAGCCCAAAGTCATGGGAGTTACTCTGGAACTGGATCGCCCCACCGAGCCCTATAAAGATGAAGAGCTAAAGCGCACTCTGCTAAATCTGCAAAGCCGTATCTTTTTTGTGTGGAAAAACCAGCCTGAAGCCCAGAACAACGGCTGGGCCCTTGCTGGCAATGATGCAGGTTCCGGCAACCGAACGCCCCATGCGCCCAAACCACTCAGTCCTGCGCAGGCCAGCTTCATGGACAACCTGATTCCACCCAGCTTAAGAGCACACATCGGGCTACATACAGGCCCTTTTGATGACGTGGTGCGCGAGGTGGTGGAAGAACCCTCGGTAAGCGGGCACAGCATGGTGTATGCGCTAACCGGGCAGCCTGCGCCGGTCCACCAGTGGTTGCCGTGGTATCGCCAGTTGCGGGGGTCGGTAGAGCCGCCTTTTACGCGCTACCCGGCCCATTTGGTATTTGAGGCACCCCTTGGCTGGCTTACCGGAAAAATTGTGCTTATTGGTACCGATTTACCCCAAGCCGACCGTTACCCAACCCCGCTGAGTGCCGGTTTGGCCAAGAGGCCAACCGCCCCATGGTGGAAATTCTGGCCCAGGCCACCCAGGCACGGCTGAACAAGCAGGGCTTTGGGCCCGCGCCTTTGTGGTGGGATTTTCTGTTTGCCACTTTGCTGGCGGCAACAGGGCTTTGGTTGGGCCAAAAAACCATGCATGCTCTTAACCGCGCGGTGTAGTGTTGGCTTTGCAACTGGGGATTGTGGGTGTGCTGCACATAGAGGCCGTGCACTCGGGCTGGGTGGGCTTGTGGCTGGCGCTGCATGTGGCGTCGCTGGGTGCGGTGGTGGCGGGCCTGAAGTGGGAATGGGTTACCCGGCAGTGTGCCAAACGCCTGCCCTTTTCTGCTGCGGGTTTGCCTGCGCAGAACTCCGTGCATTCTGGCCGTTAAGGTGCACCCGCATGGTCTGCACTGTAAGCACGCAGTTTGCGCGTGCGTTCGGGGCAGGCTTCGCTTTCAACTTCAAAGGTCAGCATTAAGCCGCAAAACAGGTCATCGTGGGTAAACGGGTAGTCTTGCACGGTTTTAAGGTGTTCGGTTTTAAAGTCGAAATGGCTGCCCAACCAGGCCAAAGCACCCCACATGCGTTTGTTCTTTGGGCGAAAAAGCAAACGGTGCGCCGTGCAGGTAAAGGCCGTATTCCCCAAGCGATTCGCCATGGTCGCTGACATACAGCAGCGCGGGTTCAAAGGGGCCATCAAACTGCTTCAGCAGCTCTATGGTTTGCGCCAGAAAATAATCGGTGTACAAAATGGAATTGTCGTAGGCGTTGTTGATTTGTTCGGCGGTGCAACTGGCCAGCTCGTTGGTTTTGCACACGGGTTTGAATTGCTCGAACTGCGGCGGATAGCGTTTGTAGTAGGCCGGTCCGTGGCTGCCCATTTGGTGCAGCACAATTAAAATATCTTGCCCCGTGCGTGCCTGTATGTATTGCTTCAGGCCTACGAGCATGCCGGTGTCGCGGCATTCGTCATCGCGACTGGGGGTTCCACCGCCGGGTCGCGGTAATTTTCGTAGGGCACCCGAAGTGCCACTCCTTTGGAATCGGAGTTGTTGTCGCGCCAAAGCACATGCACGCCCTCGCGCTGCAACACATCCAGCACGTTTTCAAATTTCGAAACAGTGGCGTCATTGAACTGGCTACGCCCCCCCAACGAAAACATGCAGGGCACGGATACCGCCGTGGAGGTGCCGCACGACGTCACATTGCGCAAAGACACCACGTTTTGCCGGGCAAGCAGCGGGTTGGTAGGCCGCGCATAACCATTGAGCGAGAACCGGTCTGCCCGGGCTGTTTCTCCCACCACCAGCACCACCAGCTCGCCGTGCTGGCTTGGTGGCTCTTGCAGGCGGGCATCGTTGGCAACCGACTGCAACGGCGTGGAGTGTGTGCTGCCCTGCCATTTTGCGTGAATCAGGCGTATGGCAGAATACGTGGCATACGTGGGGTTGGCGTAAAAACGCAGCGCTTTGTGTTCGCGCAGAAAAGAGGCATACTGCGAGGTAAAGGGCAACACCAGCAGCACCATGGCAAGCAATAAAAACACGGCAAAACACACTTTGTGCCGAAGCGCTTGCAGCCAGTTTCCGGCTTTGGGCATTTTGGCCCACACCACCGCAGCGGGCAGCACGCCCAAACCCAGCACGTACAGCAGCAAGGTAGGCGAGAGCAAATCGCCCGCTTCGGCCACCTGGGTTTGCAGCAGGTTTTGCAACATGGCCTGGTCGATCACGGTGCCGTAAGCCGACATAAAATAAGCAGCCGATGCGGCGCACAACAGAAAAAACACCAGCACCCAACGGCTAAAAAACACCAGGCAGAACAGGTTGAGTACAAACGCGGTGGCCAGCGTAAACACGGCAAAAACAGACCCCACAAACAAGGCATTGCCTTGGTTCAGCGGATACGCTTCCAGCAACCGGGTTAAAAAACTGCCGTTGGCACACGCCATAAGAAAAAAGCCAACCGCCAGCACCCAACCCTGCTGGGCACCCAAGCACTTTTGAATTCCAAAAAACCGCATGTACACCCCTGTTCTTACCGTGCCCGATTGTAGCGCGAGAAAGTTGAGACAATTTGCCCAATTGCACTCCCTGGCGCGGGTGTTTAAAGTGCGACTCTTTCTTTGCACTTCAAACACCATGGCACGCCACATTTCTAACGCTGTTTTATTCCCACAATTCACAGGCCTGTGCCTAGCAAGCGCCGTGTTTTTACCACTTGCATCTGTGGCAGCCAACCCGACCGAACAAAGCCCTGCGCTGGAACCGGTCACCGTGCGCGCCCAGCGCGAGGCTTTAAGCAGCGCCAGCGTGCACAAGGCGCAGGAAGATTTGCAGCAGGTGCCGGGCGGCACTGCCGTGGTGCCCGCACAGGAATTTGAAAGCGGGCGCGCCATGACCACCAAAGACATGCTGGATTACGTGCCCGGCGTGTACAGCCAGTCACGCGTGAACGAAGAAGCACGGCTTTCTATCCGAGGTTCGGGGCTTTCGCGCACTTTTCACCTGCGTGGCATACGCCTGCTACAAGATGGAATCCCCATTAATCTGGCCGATGGTGGCTCTGATTTTCAAGACATCGACCCCTTTGCCCTGCAACACGTGGAGGTGTACAAAGGCAGCAATGCCCTGCAATACGGGGCGGCCAGCCTGGGAGGGGCTGTCAATTTTGTATTGCCCACGGGCTATACTTTTGGTGGCAGCACTGCCCGTGCAGATGCCGGCAGCTTTGGCCTGCGCCGCGCTGCATTTAAAACAGGCGGTGTTCATGGAGAAACCGATTACTATGTGTCGTTAAGCCGCTTGCAATCTGACGGCTTTCGCGATTTCAGTGCACAAAAAAACACCCGCCTGAATGGCAATGCAGGCTTTAAGCTTGGCCCCACCGCCGAAACCCGGTTTTATCTGAACACCGGCGACATGAATCAGGAACTGCCCGGCAGCCTGACCTACGCCCAATTGCAGGCCGATCCGCGTCAGGCCAACACCGTTTCCAAGGCCCGCAATTCTCAACGCGACTTCCGCATTACCCGGCTTGCCAACAAAACCACGTGGGTAAGCTCCGCAGGCGACGAATGGAACTTCGGTGCCTACAGCGTGAACAAAAACCTGTATCACCCTTTGTCGTTTGGACTGGTCGATCAAAAAACCGCCAGCTACGGTGTGTTTGGGCAATGGCTTACGCAAGGGCAATTGGGCGCCATGCGCCACGATGTGCGCGCGGGCTGGAACCTGGTTAGCGGTGAAACCGAGGCCCGGGTATACGCCCACAACCAGGGCGTGCGCACCGCACTTTCCAGCAGCGAAGATCAACTGGCCAGAAACACCGAACTGTTTGCCGAAAGCCGCCTGCACCTTCACCCAACACTGCAATGGATAACCAGCC
>JAAURO010000063.1 GCA_012032215.1 Limnobacter sp. | reverse complement strand
TCAGCCCCGACATCGCCATCCTGCCCGACGTCCAGGGCTTTGGCACCACCTACACCCTGCACCAAGCCATGGCGCGGGACACCAGCGGCGCACTCCAAGCCCTGGTTGAACAATTTGTAACCAGCGGATCACGTGCACAAAGACAACAACTGACAGAACAAATCATCTTCCAATCAAGAGATTCAATACAAAATCACAGAAGTGAGTCTTGGCTTTCAGCATGAGTCAACTCAAGAGAAAGTAAGTTCTACTTATTCCAATCCGTTAAACCAGTAAAGGTAGAGAGCGCATAAAGTGAAACATTTTTTGAAAATACTTTCTGCTGGCGTTCTGATATTTCTTGTCGCCATTACTGCAATTGGCATGTGGCAACCCAGTTTATTAATTCTAGGTTCTGCATTCATTTCAACAGAGTTTGCTGCGAAATGGTATGCAGATTGGAGAGAGACAGTCGTCAAGCGTGATCCTGAAGAGCAAATGCAGAATTTAGAAAACGAGGTCATTCAAATTCAAATGGGAGAACATCAGTTCAATATCCCTATGCGTTACACCTATAGAATGGCGATAGAAAAGCATGGTCGATGGCCCAAAGCCAAACCCAATCGTGTTGACGCTCAGTACATCCGAATCAGCACCATGCTGCCTGATTTAAAACCTTATCACGTCGAAGACGATGAAAAATGGAAAGCTTTGGGATGGGGTGACCGGCTTGAAGCAACTCTCAGTAGCGAAACGCCAAGGGACTTCATCAAAATGCGTGAAAAATTTCTCAACGACGAAGAAAAATATTTTCGCCGCGCTGAAGACAAACAGGGGCTTTTGCGCTTCGTCGGACAAGGTGGATTTCAGGATCGTTACTTTGCAAAAACCTCAGATTTAAACCTTTATTTTTACTGCAATCCTGAACCCAAAACAGCAGGAAGATCCCCAAGCTGCACAGCCTACACAAGGTATGGAGACAACCTTTCTCTCAATTACAGCTTTGCCAAAGAAAAGTTAGAAGAATGGAAAAGAATTCACACCCAGTTCACCACTTTACTAAATCAATTTGAAAAATCAGCACAACCCATAACCTCAGAAAAGGAAAATCAAAAATGACTTTATCGATTACACCGGAGCAGCTTCAAACCGTTAAAAGCCACATCGCGACTGGAAACTATAAGGAGGGCTGGAAATACCTTGCTTCGATTGGAGACCAATACGCTGACAATGCTTATGCGGTTACCTCTGGCAACAGTTTGTCAGATGACCCTTTTCTACGAGCTTACGACAAAATAATGCATCGTTTGGTTCAAAACTACTGGGAGAATGTCGCAGGCCCTAACGCATATGAAGAAAAGTTTGATGCTGTCGGTTTTCAACATTTCTCACAGTACGTAACATTAATCGATCAAAGCGGAACACTTCCAAATTCACAGCAAATTGAAGCGAGTTACAGAGAAGCTGTAACCGACAAGGAACTCCCCCCAAACACAGCCGTTGACGGCGCCATCACCCAATCATTTGGTGCCATTTTCAATGCTCTTTGGCCGGGTGAAAAAAATGAAGGGCTTGACTGGACAGACTTTCTTGGCATGGAAGACGAGCGCCAAGTCCCTTCATCCGTTTATTCTGACTTGGATCCACTCGGGTCGCTTTCAAACATTCTAAACAGTGTTGATTTCGCCCACTTCATTGAAACCTCAATTCTTGCGGTTGGTGAGTTGCTAGAAGCTTCTGGTTACAACCTCTTCACCCCCCCAGTCGAAATCCAAACCCCCACACCCATTCCTGGTTCTCCCCTTGTCCTCGACCTGGATGGCGACGGCTTAGAAACCATCGGTCTTGACTCCAACATCCACTTCGACCACAACGGCGACGGGTTTGCTGAAACCACAGGCTGGGTGGGCGCAGACGATGCCCTGCTTGCCTTTAAAAACAGCTCTCATCGCCCGATGGAGTATGCATCGTGAAAAAAATCATCTTTTCTTTGCTTCTCTTGCTTGCAAACAATGCCTTTTCTGGGATGGTTTATCCTGAGAAAGCGCATCAATTGGCGGAGGAAATTGTTAGATTTCTTTATCTGGAAAAAGTCTGCAAAAAAGGTGATAGATGTAGAGGGGGGAAATACGTAACTACTAGTGGAGATGAAAACAGTATTTTTATTGACCTCTTTAACTCCAATGACATTGGAGAAGAACTCATCTCAGAAATCATTTCAATGTGTCACTCAGAGTACATAAAAACAACCGAGAAATAAAAATCATTGTCAGGGTTTATGAGGAATCCATCCAACAAAGAAATCACTGGTTCTCTGGCGTTGAGCCCTATATCGAAATTGAATTTAAAAGGAAGAAATAATGTATACCGTTGAAATAAGAGCAGGTGTGCTCACAGGAAACACCACAATTCACAGTTATTTGTATGTCACAGGGCCAAATGGTTTTGAAGAAGCGTGAGGGTATTTACCCTGCTGAACCCGGGCTTGCTGGATTGAACGGCCCGGGAATTGTGAGGATGATTTAACAACCAGCTTCTCATCAAGCAGCGGTGAAATCCTTATCACTGAAGAACAATACCAAGCCCTTAAAAGCCACATCGAGCAATCACAGAACAACCCGCCTCCATACTCCCTGGCATTCGGTTCGCATTGCACCATCTGGGCTTTAGATGCCTTGGTTCAGGCTGACATCATTCCTGAGTACCTTTCTCCAGGCATGCAAGCGGATGACATCGTGACCGATGTACTTCAAACCATTATTTGGAATCCACTCTGGCAGGTCACGGGTTTTGAACTGGCGGAGAACTTAAAAAAATTCTTCTTGCCCGAAGTCGAAATCCAAACCCCCACACCGATTCCTGGCTCCCCGCTCATTCTCGACATCGATGGAGACGGCGTAGAAACCGTTGGTCTTGACTCCAACATCCACTTCGACCACAACGGCGATGGGTTTGCTGAAACCACAGGCTGGGTAGGCGCAGACGACGCCCTGCTTGCCCTGGATCTCAACGGCGATGGAATTATCAACAACGGCACAGAACTGTTTGGCAACGAAACCCTGCTTGCCAACGGCAACAAAGCCGCCAACGGCTTCGAAGCCTGGCAGCCTTAGACAGCAACGGCGACGGGCTGATCAACCACCAAGACACCCAATTTCACCAACTTCGCATTTTCCAGGATCTCAACCAAAACGGCCAAACCGACACAGGCGAACTGCGCACACTGGCTGAGGCTGGTGTTCAAACCATCAACCTCGCCTACACCGAACAAAACCACACCGATGCATCTGGCAACCAGCACCGGCAAGTGAGCCACTACCAAACCACCGACGGACAAACACGAAACCTCACCGACGTTTGGTTTCAACGCGACCTCACCCACACCACCACCGAACACATAGCAGTCAGCCCCGACATCGCCATCCTGCCCGACGTCCAGGGCTTTGGCACCACCTACACCCTGCACCAAGCCATGGCGCGGGACACCAGCGGCGCACTCCAAGCCCTGGTTGAACAATTTGTAACCAGCGGCTCACGTGCACAAAGACAACAACTGACAGAACAAATCATCTTCCAATGGACAGGCCAACAAGGCGACTACCAACCCTTTTACGAAGCCACCATTGATGCCCGCAAAATCGGCGCTCTTGAAAGCTTCTACGGCTTTGAAATTCCCCTGCCACAAGGCACAGGGCAACTTTACACAGAACAATACCAAACCATCTACAACAACTGGTTTGACACCATCTACTACCAACTCAGCGCAAACAGCCACCTTGCCCCCCTGTTTGCCCAAATCAACTGGACCCAAGACCCCGCCTCCGGCACCTGGCAAGGCGACTTTAGCCAAGCCATTGACAAACTGCTCTTCATCGCAGACCTCGTACCCGAACTCGGCCAAGACATCCTGCAAGACTTCGCCCAAGCCATACACGGCGTCAACCCCTACATCAGCGTCAACCTGCACACCCTCAAAACCCAAATCACCGACTACCTCAACACCGCCGACCTCAGCATCTACAGCGCCCAAGCCATCGCCCAGCTTCACACACTGGAAGACAACCTGCCCAACGGCAACGACACCATTACAGGCACCGCCAACAACGACACGCTTTATGGCTTTGCAGGCAACGACACCCTCAACGGACTACAAGGCAACGACACCTTAACAGGCGGAACCGGCAACGACACTTTGACAGGTGGCACCGGCAACAATATCTACCAATTCAACCTGGGTGACGGAAAAGACACCATTCACACCAGCAGCGGCGACGAAGATTTTGAACAAATTGTGTTGGGCCACGGCATATTGCCTGAAGACATCCGCCTAAGCCGCGAAGGCGATACGCTCGTAATTCTCATCCATGGGCAAAGCGATGAAATTCGGGTGTGGCGTCACTTCACCACCACCAACGAACAAATCGACCGACTGGTGTTTACCGACCCCAACAGCACCGTGGCCCACTGGGACGCAGCCACACTCAATGCAATCGTAGGCCAGGCCACCGACAACAACGATGAGCTGTATGGCAACGATGCCGACAACACCCTCATGGGCTTAGGTGGCAACGACCGCTTAAGTGGCGGCCGTGGTAACGACCACTTATTCGGCGGCGATGGCAACGACACCTTGTACGGCCAAAACGGCGACGACACACTGGAGGGAGGTGCCGGGCAAGACTACCTGTACGGTGACGATGGCGATGACCTTTTAAGCGGCGGCACCGGAAACGGAGATTACCTGCACGGAGGCCAAGGCAACGATGTTTTACCTTTTTCGTGTAGGCGATGGCAACACCACCATTAACAACCGTCAATACCTCAACGGCACCCAAGGGGCCGATGTACTGCGCTTGTTGGGCGACATTGCCCCCAGCGATGTGCAGGTTACTCGGCAATACAACCATGCGGTATTTACCATTCAAACCAGTGGCGAAATGATCACCATCGAGAATTTTTTCTATTCCACAGGTGAATATGAACTCAACAGCATTGAATTCACCGATGGCACGGTGTGGAGCTCGGCTGCTTTAAAAGCTGAGTTTTTAACAACCACCGAAGGCGCAGACAACATTGTGGCTTACGCAAGCGATGACACGATTGACGGCTTGGGTGGCAACGATTACATAAACGGCCAAGGTGGAAACGACACCCTGTTTGGCGGTGCTGGTAACGACACCCTCTATGGTGGCTATGGCAACGACATGCTTCATGGTGGCGCAGACCAAGACACACTCTACGCAGGAGAAGGCAACGACACGTTGCAAGGTGGCACAGGCAATGGTGACTTTCTGGCTGGCGAAGGCGGAAGCGACACTTACCTGTTCAACGCAGGCGATGGCAACACCACCATTCAAAACAATGCAGGATCGTCTTCCGATGTAGACGTGCTGCGCTTTTCAGAAGGCATTGCACCGGAAGACATCCGTATTTCCCGTGTTGGTGATGATCTGCTTTTACACCTTCAGCACACCGGAGAAACCCTTGAAATTGATCAGTTTTTCTACGGCACATCGGGCAGCCACGAACTCGATGCCATTGAGTTTGCCAACGGCACCGTTTGGAACCCTGACTTTTTGAAATCAGCCGTGCTAATAGCCACACAGGGCAGCGACACCCTGATTGGCTACTCCAGCAATGACACCATCGATGGCTTGAACGGCAACGATTTTATCAAAGGCGAAAACGGTGACGACACCCTTTACGGCGGCGCAGGCAATGACAACATTCGTGGCGGCTATGGCAATGATTCGATGTTTGGCGGCGAGGGGGACGACATACTGGATGATAGTTATTCCAACGACAATGACCTACTTGATGGCGGCAGCGGCAACGACACCCTCTATAGCGGGGGCGGCGATGACATACTGCGCGGTGGCTCTGGCAACGACACCCTAGATGGCGGCTACGGCAGCGACACCTATTTGTTTAACGTAGGCGATGGGCAAGATCGCATTAACAGTTACGACAGTGGCTCAAGCAGCATCGACACCGCCGTGTTTGAAAACGTGTCCTATGAAAATCTTTGGTTTAGCCGTTCTGGGTACAGTCTGCAAATTAATGTGGCGGGCACAGACGACCAGGTTACCGTGTCTAACTGGTACTCAGGCAGCAATTACCAACTCGACCAAATTGAAGCCGGTTCGTCGGTACTGCTGTATGCCCAAGTAGAGCAGCTGGTATCGGCCATGGCCTCTTACGATGTACCCTCGGGTGCTGGCAATCTAATTCCGCAGGCTACCGCCGATGCCTTACAAACTGTTCTGGCGGAAAGCTGGCAAAACGCCGCCTAGCAAATTGCCTGTCTAGCGCTCAGCAACGGACCAAATGCCGTCAGGCAAAAAGCCTGACGGCCACCCCCTCAGTGCCCTGTTGCGCTACCTGCCCCACGCGGTGTACGCACATTTTGCACCAAGTGCTGAATGTGCTCTGGAGGTTGCGCGGTAAACCTGGCTACAGTGTAAGCCACTACAAAATTAACCACCGCGCCGACTGAACCAAACGCTTCTGGTGTAATGCCAAAAAAGCCATTTTTGCCACCCACCATGTCTACAAACTCGGTGCCTTTTATAAAAAACAGACCCTTGTGCGCAAACACGTAGAACAAGGTAACGCCCAAGCCAATTAACATGCCGGCCACTGCGCCTTCTTTGTTCATTCTTTTGGAAAAAATGCCCATCATAATGGCAGGAAACAACGAAGAGGCCGCAATACCAAAGGCCAAAGCCACCGTGCCCGCAGCAAACCCTGGAGGATTAAGCCCAGGTAGCCAGCCACCACAATGGCCACAGCCATAGAAATTTTGCCGGCAAGCAGCTTCGCCTTTGTCTGAAATTTCAGGCTTAAACACACCCTTGATTAAATCGTGAGAAATGGCAGACGAAATAGCCAGCAACAAACCCGCCGCCGTAGAAAGCGCAGCCGCCAAACCACCCGCCGCCACCAAGGCAATTACCCAGTTTGGAAGCGCAGCTATTTCTGGATTTGCCAGCACCATAATGTCGCCATTGACAGTCAGCTCGTTGCCTTGCCAACCAGCCGCATCGGCTTGGCCAAAAACTGCGCATCGGTGGATTTGTCGTTGTAATACTGAATACGGCCATCGCCATTTTTGTCTTCAAAACCAAGCAAGCCTGTTACCTCCCAACGCTTCATCCACTCTGGGCGCTCGCCTGCCGCCAAAGAGCCTTCCGGTGCAAAAACATCGCCCCCATTCACAATGGCTGGCGTAGTGGTTGCATGCAAGTTGTACTTGGCCATGGCACCCACTGCCGGTGCGGTGGTGTACAAAATGGCAATAAAAACCAGTGCCCAGCCTGCCGAAGAACGCGCGTCTTTTACTTTAGGCACCGTGAAAAAACGCACAATCACGTGGGGCAAACCCGCCGTACCAATCATCAGCGACACCGTGTAGGCAAAGGTGTTCAAGTAGCTGCCATTGGGTGTGGTGGTGTACTGCGCAAAACCGAGATCGGTAACCACTTTATCGAGTGTGTCCAACATAGAAGCACCCGAACTCAACATGTCAGATCCCAAACCCAACTGCGGAACCGGATTGCCCGTAAGCGTGAGCGAAATAAAAATGGCTGGCACCGTGTAGGCAAAAATAAGCACCACATACTGCGCAATCTGCGTGTAGGTAATGCCTTTCATGCCACCAAACACAGCATACACAAACACAATCGCCATGCCGATAAAAATGCCGGTTTCGTTGGTAACGCCTAAAAACCGCGAGAAGGCCACCCCAACGCCTGTCATTTGCCCAATTACGTAGGTAAGCGATGCCACCAGCAAACACACCACCGCCGTGGTGCGCGCTGCTTTGCGAGTAATACCTGTCGCCAATGAACTCTGGCACCGTAAATTTGCCAAACTTGCGCAGGTACGGAGCCAGCAGCATAGCCGCACACGTAGCCGCCAGTCCAGCCCATCAAAAACACCGATCCGCCGTAACCCAAACCCGCAATCAGGCCCGCCATGGATATAAAAGAAGCGGCAGACATCCAGTCTGCCGCAGTTGCCATGCCGTTTGCCACGGGGTGCACTCCCCCGCCCGCCACATAAAACTCGCCCGTGTTACCTGCTCGCGCCCAAAAAGCAATGCCCAAATACAGGGCGAACGAAAGGCCCACAACAATGTAGGTTAACGTTTGAAGATCCATGCTGCACCTCCTTATTCTTCGTGAACATCAAAGCGGCGATCAATTTC
>JAAURO010000062.1 GCA_012032215.1 Limnobacter sp. | reverse complement strand
GCCGCGCATGACTTTTCGCGGGTGCAGCACGCCGGGCGGCAACGCTTCCGGGGGTGTGTCCGGCGGCGCGAAACAGAAGACATCCGTATTGCACACCGGCCTGGCGCCCAAACCCGTTCCCAGTGGATCGCGGATCACGCCGCCCAACCCGGTATTGGCGCCCCCGTAGGGTTCGATGGCCGATGGATGGTTGTGGGTTTCCACCTTGGCTAGGTAATGCACAAGCTCGCGTTGGCTGCCATACACCCCTTGCGGATTGGCAAAAAAAGCGGTCGGCTTCGTCGCCATTGAGCACGGCGGCGTTGTCGGAATAAGCCACCACCGTGCCCTGAGGGGTGGTGTTGTGCGTGTTGCGTATCATGCCAAACAGGGTGGCATCGCACGGCTGTTTGTCGATAACCCACGTGGCGTTAAAAATTTTGTGGCGGCAATGCTCTGAATTGGCCTGCGCAAACATCATAAGCTCGACATCGGTGGGCGATCGGCCCATGGTTTGGTAAGCCTGCAGCAGGTAATCGATTTCATCATCGCTTAAAGCAAGGCCAAGCCCGGTATTGGCCTGCTCCAGGGCCGCACGCCCAGCCTCCAGGCTGATGGTCTGCAAAGGCTTGCCTTCCAGAGCGGCAAACAGCATGTCGGGCGTGTAATCTTGTGGCAACACGGTTTCTGTCATGCGGTCGAACAACTCCGCCTTTAACACCGCCAGCGTGCCTGCGGCGGGCTGCTTTTCCTTGCCCAACAGCCCTTTTTAAAGCCCAGCGTGTAACACACACCGCGCTCAATGCGCACTACCTGTGCAATACCCGCGTTGTGCGCAATGTCGGTAGCCTTGCTCGCCCAAGGGCTGATGGTGCCCAAACGCGGCACCACGGTCAGTGCCAAGCCCTCGGAATTGACAGCAGGCGCAGCCTCGCCGTAGTCCAGAAGCTTGCAGAGAACCTCCAATGCCTGCGCACCCAGCGCCTCATGGCTGGCCATAAAATGCACAAAATGGGCCTGAACGGCCACCACCTGTGAATGAATGGCTTGCAAACGTGCCAACAGCGCCGACAAACGGAACCCAGACAAGGCACAGCCGCCCTGGTGAACAAAAACAGAAAACGGTTGGGCCTTCGAAGGGGCAAGAGACATGGTACAGGCGGGAGTGTTTGAGGTAATCTGGGATTATAAAAGAAAGGGGTTTGCCAGCCGTGGGGGGCTGGGCGAAACCCCTTCTAAAACTCAACAAGAAACAAGCAACCAGACAGGCAGCGCAGTACCGACTGAATGACTACCCAGGTATGACCACACAAATTGATTTGAGTTCAGAAAAAATAACCCAGGCCGACTGGTTAACCCCCAGCCTGCACCCTTTGGCTTGCCTCAATGTGGCGCAAGTGCGCGACATCGAACACACAGCCTTTGCGCAAATCGACTCTTTTTTGTTGATGCACGCCGCTGGCGCCCGTGCCGCGCAACAAATCAGGCAAGGGCAAAGCGCCGGCCAACCTACCCACTACATGGTGCTGGCAGGCCCCGGCAACAACGGAGGCGACGCCTTCGTGGTAGCCAGCATGCTGCACCAGGCCCACGAATCCGTGGTGGTATACGACTTTGCAATGGGTAAACCCGGCAGCCCAGACCGCCAGCAAGCCCTCGCCCTGCTACAAAAAAGCGGCCTGAAAACCCGCCCAGCCGCAGAGTTTGCCCTGCCCCAAAGCCACTGCGTGGTTGTAGATGGCCTTTTAGGCCTGGGCGCCCGCCCCGATTTACCCCCAGACATGCAGCGCGTAATTGGGCTGGTTAATCAAGCCAACCAGAAAACCCGCGTGCAACACAAAGGCAGCCCCCACCTCGCCCACCCCGTGCACGTAGTAGCCCTGGATTGCCCAACCGGCCTGAATTGCGACACCGGCATTGCAACCCCAGGCACCCTGCAAGCCAACCTTACCCTGAGTTTTATTGCAGCGAAACAAGGGTTTTTTTGCAATCAACGGGCCTGATGTATGCGGCACCGTGCTGGTAGAACCACTGGACTGCAAAGCCTTGTGGCCTCACAACCCTTGCACCCAACCGCACCACCACTTTAAAAGCCGTCTGCCCGCACGCCACCACGCCCACCACAAAGGCAGCTTTGGCAGCGTGCTGGTAGCAGGCGGTGCGCCCGGCATGGTAGGAGCCGCCATTCTTGCAGCCCGAACCGCCGTGCTTACAGGCGCAGGCCGCGTGGCAGTTGCGCCCCTTCAAGCCTTTGCTCCCGACTGGTTCGACCCCCATTTTCCAGAGCTGATGCACAAACCCTTGCACCAAGGCTTGGCCTTCGCCAGCGTTTTAGCGGTTGGCACAGGCTTGGGCACCTGCGCACAGGCACAGGCAGTACTTGCCGAGTGTTTGCAACACGCCACCGAGTGCTTCCCCAAAAACACCGCTGGAAATTCCAGCACAAACACCCGTATCCAACCGATGGTGCTGGATGCCGATGCTTTAAATCTCATTGCCACTCACCCCCACTTGCGGCAAAAACTGGCAGCCTGCCCAGCCCCCGTTGTTTTAACCCCCCACCCGCTGGAAGCAGCAAGGCTTACCGGCCTTACCACCCAGCGCGTGCGTGAACAGCGCATTGCCGTGGCCACCGACCTGGCAAACGAATTCAATGCCGTGGTGGTGTTAAAAGGCGCAGGCACCGTGGTTACCAACGGCCACACCACCCTCATAAACCACACAGGCGGCCCGGCACTGGCCACAGCAGGCAGCGGCGATGTGCTCACAGGCGCCATTGCCTCGTTTTTGGCGCAAGGCCTGGATGCACTCAATGCTGCCGGCGTGGCGGTGTGGTTGCACGGTTATTGCATTAGCGCGCAAAGCCAGCCCATTCTGGTAAGCCACGCCAGCGAATTGGCACAGCGCATGAAAAGGGAATTGGAAGTTTGTCGGGGGTGAATAAACAAGCCGACCCACTTCTCTATTTCATTTCGAATGCTTTAACTGTGGTGGACGAACCAGAAGTATCCTTCCGTTTGGCTTTGCTTTCGCCTTTTTCGCTAACGCTGCCACGGCCGCTCTCGGATCCTTGACGAGTGAACCCGCCGCCTCGGTTTTCGCCAGATCCGTGTCTAACATCCACTGGACAGCCGCTGTAGTGGTAGCAGCAGTAGTTTGCTCGCTGGCCACTGCGTTTAAACCATACACAGCCAAAAAACCACAAACCAGAATTTTAAAAGAATGTTTCATAAAACCTCCTGAAAAAATCACACAAAAAACACCCCACTCACTGCATTCAATCAACGGCCTGGAGCAGAAAATGCGCGAAAGATTACTCACGCTGCATAAGGTGAGTATTTTTCAGAACAATAGGTTCCCTGGTTATATGGCTGGAAAATTACAATATGGCAGAATGATTGTATTATGACATATTGTGGTTTTTCAGCTATGGCGCTCAAACACAGCCACAGACTCCACATGCCCCGTGTGCGGAAACATGTTCACGATACCGGCTGCCTTTAAGCGGTAAGGCCCGGTTTGGCACAAAACAGCCACATCACGCGCCAGGGTAGCCGGGTTGCACGACACATACACAATACGCTGCGGCCAAAATTCCGGGCGGGCCGCTACCAGCGCCTTGCACACTGCCAAAGCACCATCGCGCGGCGGGTCAACCAGCACCTTGTTAAACTGGCCCCAGCTTTCCCACTCGGGTGTGTTCACCTCAAACAAATTGCGTTCGTGAAATTCCGTTTTGTGCTGCAAGCCATTGTGCACCGCATTTTGCCGGGCACGGACAGTTAGGTCAGCAGAACCTTCAAAACCTTTCACAAAGCCACTTTGGCGAGCCAGCGGCAAAGAAAAATTGCCCAAACCACAAAACAAATCAAGCACCTGGTCATCGGGCTGCGCATCTAGCAGGGTAAGCGCACGCACCACCATGGTGTCGTTAATTTGGTGGTTCACCTGGGTAAAGTCGGTAGGCTTAAAGTGCAGGTGTATGCCAAAACTGTCAATGCGGTAACTTAAGGTATCCGTGCTGACAGTCCCTGCACTCAACACCTCCTCCAGGCGGCACGCCGTTTCCGGGCCATGGGCCTGCAACCACCAATCCACCTGGTGCTGCTGGCCAAACGCCTGCAAGGCCAGTAAATCAGCTTGCCCAAAAGGCTCCATGTGGCGCAGCACAAGCGCGGTGGTGTGACTGCCCACGGCAAGCTCGATTTGCGGCAAACGCTCGTGAATGCTGAGTGTGGGCAAAAAAACAGCCAGTTCCGGCAACAAACGCGACACCGCCTTGGGCAAAATTTCGCAGGAATTCATATTTGCCACAAAAGACGAATGTCTTTCCCGAAACCCCACCAGCATTTTTTGCTTTTTTACGCACATAGCGCATCGACAAACGCGCCCGGTGCCGGTACTCCCAGTAAGGGCCATGAATGGGGGGCAACACCCGCTCGGGACGGGTTTTGCCAATACGTTGCAGCAGGTCTTCCAGCACACGGTTTTTAATGGCAACCTGTGCAGCAGGATCGATGTGCTGCATGGCACACCCACCACACACCCCAAAATGTGGGCATTTAGGCTGCACACGCAAGCAGGACTCCTTGAGCACCTTCACAGCAACGGCTTTGGAGTAACTGGCCTTGCTCTGAGTAACTTCGGCCTCAACCACCTCACCGCCAATGGCACCGTGTACAAAAACACTTGTCTGCCTCGTGGTGCGCCACGCCCTGCCCTTCCAGGTCAAGCGATTCAATGTGTAACACCACACGCTGCGGCATGGCTTTTTTTGTGTTGCGACGGCCCATAACAATTACCGTTTGGGCAAGTAGCCCAGCGGGTCTACGGGTTTGCCGCGCTCGCGCACCTCGAAATGCAGCATGGGCCTGTCGGTATCGGATTGCCCGGCCTCGGCAATTTTCTGCCCGGTTTTAACCACATCGCCCTCTTTCACCAACAGGGTTTTGTTGTGCGCATAAGCGGTCAGCAAATTGTTGTCGTGCTTGATAATCACCAGGTTGCCATAGCCACGCAAGTGATTGCCCGAATACACCACCTTCCCCCCCATGGAGGCTTTTACCGGATCACCCACATTGGCCGCAAAATCCATGCCCTTGTTGCTGCCTGCTTTATATCCCTGAATCACCTGGCCATCGTGCGGCCAGATAAAACCTTGGACAGACCTGGCAGGCAAAGCATCGGCAGGCGCTTGTTCAGGCACAGCCGGTGCCTGCTCTGCAGGTTGATCTGCGGGCAAAACCGGGCGCGCTATAGCTACCTCAGGTATGGGCTGAACCACCACACCAGAATCGGGATCGGTGGTGCCTCCTGCAGGGCCATTTGCCACAGTGCCGCCGCTGCCAGGCAACACCAGGCGCTGGCCAATCACCAGTGTATAGGGCACGCCCATGTTGTTGGCACGTGCAATGTCGCGCCAGTCGAGGCCGTATTCCAGGGCAATGCTGTACAGCGTGTCGCCCGACTTAACCGTGTATGGGGTATTGCCGGGCACATCGGCAACACCGGCGCCAGAAGGCATGCGGTCGATAACGGGTGCACGTTGCCCAGAAGTGGTACACGCGGCCAGCACGCAGGCCAGGCAAACAAGAATCGCGCGTGAATAAAATAGGTTCAAGAGGTTTTCCTCCGTGTAAGTTGTATTTGTGTTGAGGCAGGCTTTAGAAATCACGAACGCCTTGCAGCAAAGGCACAAACTTCACCAAATCGCGGGTTTCACGTTTCCAGTGGTTTTCCGAAACCCGGTCTATCAGGGTAAGCACTTGCTGGCCTTGGGTTTCCAGAGGCACAATCAGCCGCCCTCCCACTTTTAGCTGTTTCAGCAAAGCCTCGGGCACATCCAGCCCCGCTGCCGCCACAATGATAACGTCAAAAGGAGCCTGGGGCGGGTAGCCCAGCAACCCATCGCCGTGTAAAACCTGCACCTGCGGATAACCCGCATGCAATAAATTGGCCCGTGCTTTGGCATACAGTGCCTCTATGCGCTCAATGCTCACAATGCCTGCACAAAACTCAGAAAACACCGCCGCCTGGTAACCGCACCCCGCACCCACTTCCAGAACGCGACCCAACCTGGATCGGCCCTGCAGTGCGTGCTCGGCATAGCGGGCCACAGTAAATGGGCGCGAAATAGTTTGCTTGTAACCAATGGGCAACGCAGCCTCTTCGTAGGCGCGCGAAGCAAAAGCCTCATCCACAAACAAATGCCGTGGCACGCGTGCCATAACCGCCAGCACTGAAGGTTGCGAAATACCCAAGCCCCGCAATGTTTCGACAAGCCTGGCCCTCGCACTTTCAGAAGTCAGCGAAGGCCCGCCCATGCGTTCGGGTATTTTGTCGATACGCCTGCCAGACTGCGGCATAAGAACAGGGGCAGGACGGTAAACGGGTTTGTCGCTCATGGGCTTTTGAACCAGTCGGAATCGAACCAATCTTGCAGACGCTTCGCGTGGTCTACGTGCTTTAAATCAGCCTTGAGCGGAGAAGCAGACACATGCCCTGCCGCCACCGCATGAAAATCGGTACCCGGCCCGGCATCTTTGGCCTGGCCCGGCGGACCTATCCAGTAGACCGTATCGCCTTTGGGAGTTTGGGCAGGCATTACCGGCTCGGCATGGTGGCGTTTGCCAAGACGGGTAAGCAGACAAGGCTTTATTTCCTGAAAAGGCAAAGCCGGAATGTTCACATTCAGCAAGGTGTGCCCAAACGCCGGCAAATCTGCAAGAATTTTTTCGGTCAGATCTGCCGCAATAAGCGCCGCACTTTCCAGGTGGTCGTAGCCCATTTTTACCAGTGAAAATGCCACGGCTGGCAGCCCACACTGAAACCCCTCCATGGCCGCCGCAACCGTACCGGAATAAATGGTGTCATCACCCATGTTCGCGCCGTTGTTAATGCCAGACAGCACCAAATCGGGCCGATAGCCAAGCAAACCGGTAACGGCCAGGTGCACGCAATCGGTGGGAGTGCCATTCACATAGCGAAAACCATTGCTAGCGGTGCGTACCGTAAGCGGCCTATCGAGTGTTAACGAATTTGAAGCCCCGGAACGGTCTTCAGCAGGCGCCATGACAGCAATATCAAGCCGGTCGCCAAAGCGCTCGGTTAACACAGCATGCAAAGCCAGAATGCCGGGGGCGCTGTAGCCATCGTCGTTGCTCAGAAGCAGGCGAAAAGGTCGGTTTAAAGGAGTGGTAGTCAAAGGGCTTCCTTGCGATGGAACACCCACGTGGTGTCGCTGGATTCTTCAGGAACAAACCGGTAGGCCCCCAGGGTAAAACCCTGAAGCAGCTCGGGGCGAGTAATGCGTCGGGTAATCAGATAACGCGCCATGAGTCCACGGGCCTTTTTGGCATAAAAAACTGATAACTTTATACTGCCCGTTTTTCCAGTCTTTGAACACCGGCTGGATCACCTGTGCGTTCAGTGCCTGGGTGTTGATGGATTTAAAATATTCGTCCGATGCCAGGTTAATCAGCACCCCGCCCTGCGGGGGCAGATCAGCATTCAGGGCTGGCGCAAGCACTTCTTTCCAGAAAGCGTACAAATTGTTGCCCTTGGCATTGGGCAGGCGAGTGCCCATTTCAAGGCGGTAGGGCTGCATAAGATCCAGCGGTTTTAAAAGCCCATACAGCCCCGACAAAATACGCACGTGGTTTTGCGCAAACTGCAAATCGTCTTCCGACAAACTGGAAGCACTTAGCCCCTCGTAGACATCGCCATTAAAAGCCAGCACCGCCGGGCGCGCGTTTTTGACGGTAAAACGGGGCCGCCATTCGCCAAACCGAGCAGCGTTAAGTACGCCCAGTTTTTGAGACACCTGCATCAGGGCAGAAATTTCTGCCGCACTTTTGGGCTTCAGGATTTCTACCAGCTCAGAGGCCTGCTTGATAAATACAGGCTGGCTGCAAAGTTGGGTAGGCAAGGGGCTTTGGTAATCCAAAGACTTCGCAGGAGACAAAACAGCCAGCAGCATGGGCACGCAAAAAAGTCAACACCTCCCATTATGGCAGGAAGCAGCTACCGATTTCACGCCCCGCAAAGCGCAAAGCCCAGAAAAACCACCCATGCAACAAATGCATGCGCACGCCTGCGAAACACTTGCAAATTTCAATTAACTGGATACAATTACAGTACTACATAAAAACAGTTTTACCCCCCTACACATACGTTATAGCGGAAAAAAATGTAATATGGCATAGGTTTTGCAGTTTCTTTCTTGCCCTGGCACTGGGGGCAT
>JAAURO010000061.1 GCA_012032215.1 Limnobacter sp. | reverse complement strand
AACATTCAGGATTGGTGCATTTCGCGGCAATTGTGGTGGGGGCACCAAATCCCGGCGTGGTATGGCACAAACGGGGAAATTTTTGTAGCCCGCTGCGAACAGGACGCACAAACCCAAGCCCAGGCCGCAGGCTACAACGGCCCCCTGCAACGCGAATCCGATGTGCTGGACACCTGGTTTTCCTCGGCACTGGTGCCGTTTTCTACCTTGGGCTGGCCTGAGAAAACCCCTGAACTGGCTCATTTTTGCCCTCTTCGGTGCTGATTACAGGGTTTGATATTATTTTCTTTTGGGTGGCACGCATGATCATGATGACCACCCACTTTACCGGGCAGGTGCCTTTTCACACGGTGTATGTGCACGGCCTGGTACGCGATGCGGAAGGCCGCAAAATGAGCAAATCTGAAGGCAACACCCTTGACCCCGTAGATTTAATCGATGGCATTGCACTGGAAAACCTCCTGCAAAAGCGCACCACGGGCCTGCGCCGGCCACAAGATGCACCGAAAATCGAGAAAAAAACCCGCACAGAATTTCCAGAAGGCATTCCTGCCTATGGCGCGGACGCGATGCGCTTTACTTTTGCTTCGCTGGCCACCTTGGGACGCAATATCAATTTCGATCAAAAACGCTGCGAAGGCTACCGCAATTTTTGCAACAAGCTCTGGAATGCAACCCGCTTTGTGCTAATGAACACCGAAGGCCAGGACTGCGCAACCATTGCGCCATGCCACGGCACGCGAACTGGCTGAACTTGCCCAGTGCAATGGCAGCAACGCATCACAGCAACTGGAGTTTTCAGGGCCAGACCTCTGGATAATCAGCGCACTTCAGCGCGTGAAAGCCGAGATTGCACAAGGTTTTGCCACCTATCGGCTGGATTTGGTAGCACAATCCATTTACCAGTTTGTGTGGGACGAATACTGCGATTGGTACCTGGAAATTGCCAAGGTGCAAATTGCCAAAGGCAACTCCGCACAACAACGCGCCACACGCCGCACTCTGGTGCGGGTGCTGGAAACCATTTTGCGGCTGGCACACCCCGTCATTCCCTTCATTACGGAAGAACTGTGGCAAGTGGTAAGTGTGGTGGCAGGCACGCGCAAAGCCGATGAACAGGCCTCGCTCATGACACAGCCTTACCCAGAGACCAATCCTGACCATCTGGATGAAGCCGCCGAATTGCATGTTTCCCGGCTAAAAGCCGTGGTAGATGCCGTGCGCGGCTTGCGCTCGGAAATGGGTCTTTCTCCTGCTGAAAAGGTACCGCTGATTGCCAGCCACGAGGGCAGCTCGCTTGAAAAAGAATTTCTGGAGCAAGTGCAGCACGTGCTGGCTGCTTTGGGCAAGCTGTCTGAGGTACAAGTGGTAGATTCGCTCCCGGTTGGCCGCGCCGCGCCGGTGCAGCTGGTTGGTGCGCTAAAGCTGATGCTGCACGTGCAAATCGACACCGCCGCTGAAAAAGCGCGCCTGGGCAAAGAGCTGGAAAAAACCCTGGCAGAAATTGCCAAATGCGAAGCCAAACTGGGCAACGCTGCGTTTGTAGACAAAGCACCGCCTGCCGTGGTGGCTCAGGAAAAAGAGCGGCTGGCAGGTTTTGTGGCAGCGAGGGAAAGATTAAACAACCAGTTGGCCGAAGTAGCTGCGGCCGGATAAGCACAAAGCGGTTTTAAGCGACCGCCTTGTGTTCGAGCATGCCCAGAATGGTTTGGGTGTCTTTGGTCAGGCTCATCTCGCCCAGCCCTAAGGCCAGCCCCAGAATGTCGTCGGAGGTGGTTTCATTGTGCCCTACAAACACGCCCCGCATCCCATATTCCTTTAAAGATGCGAAAGCTTTGTGCTTGACCTGCACCAACCGCAAATCGTAGTGCGCAGGGTCGTGCTGCAACACCACAAACAGCTCGACCACCTTTTCATAAGGGCCGTGCAAAACCTGCATAAAATCTTCGCCGTCGGTCACCAAAAAACCCGAAAGCCCTTTGGCCTGATTGTTAGCAGCATACTGGCTGCATATTTTTCAAATTCCTGCGGGGTAACGACACCGCGGCTTTTGGACGTATAAACCAATTCAAACATGGCTGAACCTGCATTTGTCTTTTTGTTAACCAGAGCATATCGGGCTTTGCCTGAAGCATTTTCACCCAGGTGGGGTAAAGGCAGTGGTAAAGTTATGTCAATTTAATTAAAGCACAGTTTACAAACCCGATTCATACGGTTTCTAATCAGGAAATCTTTCCACTCCAAATCGGTTCTTGGGCGAGGCCTGGCGCGGTTTTTAGCCAAGGAGACACCAGCCAGCGGGTGCTGCTTGTAGAAGGCCTCCAGGTCGTTGAGTGCCTGCTCAAACACACCCAGCAAAGTGCGAGTAGTAGTTGGGTTCTGGGCAGCAGACAAGCCCAAAACCACCTGTTCCGGGGTTAACACCGCTACCCCATTTGGAGTTAACTTTTGCCTGGCAAAGTCGCGCACATTCCACGTCACAATGGCCACGCTTTGCCCTTGGCGGTGCCTGAGCCCCAATGCAGCGGCGGCAACATGGCGGTCTTTGGGATCTACGGGCTGCACATCGTGCAAATAGGCCTCAAATGGCTCGGTTAGAACCTGCGCGCCCATTGCACCGGGCAACACCAAGCGTTGCATCTGGACATCTGCCGCACTGATGCGCCCCGTATTCTGTAAATTGCGGAATACTTCTTCCTCGATTTGAGGTGTCCAGTACAATTGGCTTTGGTGCCGGGCAGCCAGCCCAACACACAGCCAACGCGCCCAGTCGGAAAACAGCACATTGGCATCAAGCACCCAGTGCTGGGGAATAACAGAAGTGGCCTGCACCGACTTGTTTATCATGGCAAAAAAGCAGGCACAACAACAAGCCCCCGAAAAAACCCACTCACCTTACCGGCGCTTCATGTAAAACACAAATTTGCCTTCGGCTTCGCTTTGCTCCAGCAACTCGTTGCCCGTTTGTTTGGCAAACAGGACAAAATCGCGAACCGAACCCGAGTCGGTTGAAATAACCTTCAAAATCTGGCCGCTTTGCATACCCGCCAACGCTTTTTTGGTTTTAAGAATAGGCAATGGGCAGTTCAGCCCTGTGGCGTCCACCTCTTGGTCGGGGTTTAAAGGTGTGTTCATGATTTTCCTGCAAAATGGCTTTTGGGGCTTAAGTGCTGCTGAGCCTGGCTTGCACCCAAGGCACAACGCTGGCCAATGCAACGGTAAGATTTTCTGGTTGCGTGCCCCCAGCCTGAGCCATGTCTGGGCGGCCGCCCCTTTGCCCCCTACCTGAATAGCCACGTGATTGACCAGCTCACCCGCTTTGAGGCGTGCCACAAGCCCTTTCGAGACAGAAGCAATCAGGCTGACCTTGCCCTCGTGCACTGCCGCCAAAACCAGGGCGGCTTCGCCCAGGGTGTCGCGTAATTTGTCGGCAGCCTCGCGCAGCTGGGGCACATCGGCGCCGGGCAACTCTGCGACCAGCACTTGAATGCCGGCCACCTGCACAGCCTGTTGCGCCAAATCGCTACCCTGGTTGCTGGCAAGTTTGCTTTTCAGGCGGGCAAGTTCTTTTTCCTGGGCTTTTAACTGATCGATTAATTGACCCGCCTTGGCAGCCACCTCGGACTGCGGAGCACGCAAGGCCTGCGCCACACTGTTTAGCTGCGCCACAACCTCTTGGGTGTAAGCCAGGGCACCCAGGCCGGTGGTGGCTTCGATGCGCCGAATGCCTGCAGCCACGCCAGTTTCGGTGGTGATTTTAAACAGGCCAATGTCGCCGGTGCGCGCCACATGCGTGCCGCCGCACAATTCTGCAGAAGAACCTATTTGCAGCACGCGCACGGTGTCGGCGTATTTTTCACCAAACAGCATCATGGCGCCTGTGGCTTTTGCCTGCTCCAAGGGCATGGTACGCGCCTGGGTAGCTTGATTGGCCAGAATTTCCTGATTCACCAAGGCTTCGACTGCGGCAATTTCCCGGGCAGTCAGGGCATTGGGGTGGGTGAAATCGAAGCGGGTTTTCTCGGTATCCACAAGCGAGCCTTTTTGCGCCACATGGCTGCCCAGCACTTCACGCAGCGCCTTGTGCAACAAATGGGTAGCACTGTGGTTGCGCACAGTAGCCGCGCGCCGGGCGGCATGTACCGCTGCCGACACGGTTTGCCCCACCGCCAGCGAACCACTGGTTAACTGGCCATGATGACCAAACACCTGCGGCTGCACCTTTTGGGTGTCGTGAACGGCAAACACGGTGGCATCTTGGCGCAGTTCACCACTGTCGCCCACCTGCCCGCCAGATTCGGCATAGAAGGGGGTTTGATCCAGCACCACCACGGCATGCTGGCCAGCGCCTAGAGAGTGCACTTCGGTGCCTTGCACGTAAATAGCCAGCACGGTGGCTTGGGAAATTTCCAGTTGCTCGTAGCCCTTGAACGCGGTTTCAACCCCGCTGTAGTGCACCCCGGTTTGCATTTTGAACTTGCCTGCGCGCGGGCCTGGTTTTTTGGCGTTGCCATGGCGGCATCAAAGGCGACTTCATCTACACTGAGGCTGCGCTCGCGGCACACATCGGCGGTTAAATCGAGTGGGAAGCCATAGGTGTCGTGCAGTTTAAAAGCGGTTTCTCCATCAAGCTGGCCGTTTTCAGGCAGAGCTGCCAGAGCGGCCTCCAGAATGGACATGCCATTTTCAATGGTTTCAAAAAAGCGTCGTTCTTCCTGAAACAGCACACGCTGCACTTGTTGGGCAGCTTGCGCAAGCTCGGGGTAGGCCTCGCCCATTTCCTGCACCAAATCAGGCACCAGTGCGTTAAAAAAAGGCGCACGGCAGCCCAGTTTGTAGCCGTGGCGTATGGCACGGCGCACAATGCGGCGCAGCACAAAGCCCCGACCTTCGTTGCCGGGAATCACGCCATCAACCACCAAAAACGCGCACGCACGAATGTGGTCGGCAATCACTTTCAGTGAATTGTTGCCGTGTTCAACCGTGTGCCCTTGGGCTGTGATTTCGCGCGCGGCGGCAGTGATCAGGCGCTGGAACAAATCGATTTCGTAGTTGCTGTGCACGTGCTGCAAAATGGCAGCAATGCGTTCCAGGCCCATGCCGGTGTCTACACAGGGGGCGGGCAACGGGTTCATGGCACCATCGGTAGTGCGATCAAACTGCATGAACACCAGATTCCAGATTTCTATGTAACGGTCACCGTCTTCTTCGGGGCTTCCGGGCGGGCCGCCCCACACTTGTGGGCCGTGGTCGTAGAAAATTTCGGTGCAGGGGCCGCAAGGGCCTGTGTCGGCCATTTGCCAGAAGTTGTCGGAAGCATAACGCGCCCCCTTGTTGTCGCCAATGCGCACAATGCGTTGTTCGGGCACACCCACTTCGTTTTTCCAGATGCCGTAGGCTTCGTCGTCTTCGTGGTAGACGGTGACCCACAGTTTTTCCGCAGGCAACTGGTAGGTGCCCGTCAGCAATTCCCAGGCATTGTGAATGGCCTCTTTTTTGAAATAATCGCCAAAGCTGAAATTGCCCAGCATTTCAAAAAAAGTGTGGTGGCGCGCAGTGTAACCCACGTTTTCGAGATCGTTGTGCTTGCCACCGGCGCGCACCGAGCGCTGTGCAGAGGTAGCGCGCGTATAGGCGCGCTTTTCTTTGCCGGTAAATACGTCTTTAAACTGCACCATACCCGAGTTGGTAAACAGCAAAGTGGGGTCGGTGCCCGGAATTAACGAACTCGAAGGCACGATGGTGTGGCCACGCGATTCAAAAAATTGCAGGAATTTGTCGCGGATATCGGCTGCTTTCATGGGGTACGGCCTGTGCAAGGTGGCAGAAACAAAGCGCAATTATAGCGTTCAATGGCAAACATACCAGCCACGCAAAGCAACCCGAACCCGGCAAACGAGAAACTGCCGGTAAAAAAGGCACACAAAAAAACACGACGGCAAGGAACCAATCGATATAAAAAAACCACTCAGTTCTCCTTTTTTATTAAATCAAAGAAGAGAGTTTGTGCAACTTGAGTGCCTGTGCGTATTGGTCTCTTTAATTACTCTCTTTAATTAATTACCTGCGTGTTTAAACCAATGTCAGCAACAAGCCGCACATCATCCCAGCAAATTCCTGAACAGTTCAACCCTGACAATCAGGGCGGTCCGTCCACCAATTCTACCCAGCAGAACTTGCGCGACCAGGCACAATTTGTTGCGCAAGCGCTCATCGGCGCAAGCGGCCCCCAAACAGCCACGCTGCCTGAATTTCCTGCAAACCAGGAGCTTCCGGCGGGGTTTTCTGACACCACGCGGGGAAATGTTGATGCGAACTACGGCCACTTACCCAATGTGCTTGCACGCCACTTCCTGCAGGCGCTTGGAATGCACCCGAACTACAAGGTCAAACCGCAAGTGCTTAGCATCCGTCCTCGTTTGGCATACTGGCAAGAGGCAAAAGAGGGAAAAGCTGGCCCGGCCTATGGACTGAAAAATAACACCATTTTTATTGGCAAGCGTTCAGAAAACAACGAGGATGTAAAGCGGCTTCAAGACACGCTCCTGAAAACCAACACCAACGAGCAACCCACGTCAAACATCCTCGAAGCACCACACAAAGGACACGTTTTCACAGGCATATTAATTGCCGAAAACGGATCCTGGGAACGCGGCACCTTTCTGCAAGTGCCTGGGCAAGACACAGCCCTGCTGCTTTCGGGCATACGTTGCATACGCGGGCACCTCATTCAAACTGGTGTTTTCAGGGCAGACCTTACAGCAGACAGGAGCCACCTGGCCACAGGCACGGTTACCTTGTGGCCCAAAGAATTCACAGCTCCACGCAACCCCGATTTGCACCAATTGCTGCAACTGCCATCCCAGGAAAGCAATTTTTTCAGAGGCAGCTTTTCATGCGACGAAGAATTAACTGACGAGCATGGAAATCCAATAGCCATGCTTGATTCAGAAGGGGAAACCTATGCATTTAGCAACAAGGAGGGAAAGACTGTGCACAACAAATCCGAAGGCACAGGTTACTTGCAAATGCCCAGTATGGAAAAATTGCTCCCGCCTATCCCGGTTTCCGAGTTAATTCAAAAAATGCAAGGCCAAACCGGGAGTGCAAAAGTAGAGGCTGCCCCTCCTCCTTCTCCTGGAACACCTCAGAATCCAGCTGCTAAGGATTTTGCACGTGAGCGGGAGTTGGGTTCGCATTCAGACCTATGCTCTCTATATCCAGACCTACCCTTTCTGCAATATCCAAACCTATCCTTAGGTGATCTGTAAAAATAGCGTGCACACCAAGCCCCTGAAGCTGCAGGGCCTGGCTGGCATCGTTCACCGTGTAAACCCGCACCTGCAAACCATGTTCCAGCACACTGTGTACGGCTTGCACAGTTAAGCCCTGCAAACCAAGATGCACTGCTTCTGCCTGCAAAGCAAGCGCACGCCGCTGCCAGCCGGGCTCCAACACTTCGTACAGCAAGGCACGCCTGTAACCATCCAGAGCAATCAAACTGGCGTGGAAAAACGAAGAAAACACCCAGGTTTTTTGCACCTCCTGTTGCTCATCGGGCGTAAGACTGTTCAGAACAAGTTGCACCGACCTGCCCAAAGCCATGGCCCGCTTTGGGTTCTCTGCCTTTAGTTCCACATTCGCCTGCAAGCGGTTATCAAACAGAAAACCCAGCAATTCCCTGAACTTCAACAAGGGTTTTTGATTGATGTGAAAATCGGCCAGTTCAAGGGCGGTTAATTCTGACAACAAAGCGGTTTCAGACACGGCGTTATCGATGAGTTTCCGGGAAATCCGCCCCATCCGAAAATCATGTGCACCACAATTTCACCGTCTGCCGTAGCCATGATATCGAACTCAACTGCCGTGAACCCGTGATTCACGGCAAGCTGAAAACCCTCCAGAGTGTTTTCCAGCGGGCCCGTGCCTGCCCCACGGTGGGCAAAAAGTACCAGCTGTTTAGTTGCAGCCGGACACACACTTGCCCCGCGCATCAAAAGCCATTGCATTTCCGCTCAATGGCACATACACCGATATTTTGGCAGCTTTTATAAACTGCGCGGTGCGGGTGCCTTTGCGCACCTTGCCATTTTCGGTGGCGGCTTCGTTGGCATGCGAAGCAATAACCCCACGCGGTTTAACCAGGGTATTAACCACGTAAGCAGCTTCAAGCGGGCCTGTGGTGTAGGTATCGCCAATGTTCATGACCGCCAGTTGGGGCTGGTAATAATCGTGGACCACCGTTTTTTGCTCGGCAGTCTGGCCGGTATCGCCCGACAAATACACGGTTAAACCATTGGAAAAGTAAGCACATAGCCAG
>JAAURO010000060.1 GCA_012032215.1 Limnobacter sp. | reverse complement strand
CAAACGAACCAACCACACCACGCCCATGAGCACACACCCTTCACACCCTGAAACCGCAAGCAATGCAGCCCACTGGCTGTGCGCCCCCATTTTGCCGGTTGTGCTGGTGCACACCGAAGCCCAAGGGCTGGCCATTGCCGAAGGCTTGCTGGCAGGCGGCATTGCCCAACTGGAAATCACCTTGCGCACCCCGGCCGCGCTGCCCGCCATGCACGCCATTGCACGCGAGTTTCCAACCATGCGCTTGGGCGCCGGCACCGTGCTGCAAACACCGCAATTTGCGCAAGCCGCCGATGCCGGTGCAACCCTGTTTATTTCGCCCGGACTCACCCCACTTTTGGCCGAGCATGCGCAAGCGCACGGCTATGCATGGGTGCCCGGCGTGGCCACCGCCGGCGAATTCATGCGCGCCCTGGAATGGGGGTTTAACACCCTGAAGTTTTTTCCAGCCATGGCAGCAGGTGGCCCCGCAGCACTGGCCGCCATTACCCAGCCCTTGCCGCACGCACAGGTTATTCCAACTGGCGGCATTGCCCTGGACAATCTGGCGCAGTGGAAATCCATTTCCGCCGTGAAAGCCTGCGGAGGCACCTGGCTCACCAAGTGGCCAACCCCCACCCCCGACATGCCCACACTCACCAGCGCACAAATCGCCGCCTGGGTACAACAAAAAGCCACCGAAGCACTGGAAACCTGGCAATGAACACCCTTTCTTCCCACTTCTTGCTCAACATCGATCGGCAGCCCATTCAGGCAACCGATCCAACCGCCTTGCGCACGCAATGTCTGAACGCACCGGGCCAAGCCATTTCCAGCGCCTGGCTAGCCATGGCTGGCAGACAAACCGTTAACACCACCGAACACCGCACAGCCACCCACTGGGCCTACCGCTTGGCCGCCAACCCCGCCATTGCCCAGCAATTGCCACACGGCGGCCTTGAAGAAGAAACGCAAGCCTTGGCAGCGCAGCGCACCCTTGCCCAAGCAGCGCAAACTGGGCAACTTAACAACCCGGAAGGCCAACCCTATCAGGCCATTGTGCACCTGGGCATTGGGGGTTCCGATTTAGGTCCACGCTTACTGAACGACGTGTTTAGCCGTCTGCAACTGCCCAGCATTTACACCCTGCGCTTTGCCGCCAATGTCGATTTTCATGAACTGCAATGGGCTTTGCGCGGCCTCAATCCAAAAACCACACTGGTACTGATTGCCAGCAAGTCTTTTTCCACCCGCGAAACCCTGCTAAATGCCAACCACGTGGTGCAATGGCTTACCGCGGGTGCAGGCAAAGCCTACGCACAGGCAGCCCTGATAGCGGCCACCAGCAACCCCAAAAAAGCGCACGAATTTGGCATTCACCCCGACCGCATTTTTGCCTTTCCAGACAGCGTGGGCGGGCGATTTTCTGTGTGGGGGCCCGTCAGCCTTTCGCTGCGCATGGCGTATGGCAACCAGGTCTTAGACGATTTCCTCGCTGGCGGTACCCACGTAGACCACCATGCACTCACCACCCCCCTGCCCGACAACCTGCCCGCACTGCTGGCACTTACCGATCGCGATCGCCTTCAACGCGGCATTCAAAGCCTGATGGTGTGTGCCTACGACAGCCGGTTGGGGCTTTTGGTGCCTTATTTGCAGCAACTCTGGATGGAATCGCTGGGCAAAGGCGTAAGCACCCGCGGCGAAGTGCTTTCTGCCCCGCCCTGCCCCCTGTTGTGGGGCGGCACAGGCACCAACAACCAGCACGCGTTTTTTCAGATGCTGCACCAGGCACCCATAGCCTGCGGCATAGAACTGGTTGGCATTGCCAACCCCAACCACACCCAAACCAGCCACCACCAAGCCCTGCTGTCGCACTTTCTGGCACAGGCACAAGCCTTTGCAACCGGGCAATACAACACCGAATCCGAACGCCTGAACCCCGCCATCAACGCAAAAACCTGCCCCGGCGGCAGGCCAGTCACCTCTCTGCTGATTGCACAGCTGTCTCCCTTCACGCTTGGCGGGCTTCTAGCCCTGTGGGAATACCGCACCACCGCACTGGCAGCCCTGCAAAGCATCAACCCCTTCGACCAATTTGGTGTCGAACTGGGCAAAACCATTGCAGGCAACCTGGAACAGGTATTGGCCACCACCGCAAAAGCGCACCCTGAAGCAAACCACGGCACGCCAGCTAGCGACACACTGAACCCTACCACCGCCCGGCTTATTGACGGCTTGCAGAGCATGCAGCAACAAGTCCCATGAACCCGCACGCACAAACCCCGGTATTTGAAGCCCAATGGCAAGCGGTTGCCGCCCCCCTGTGCACCCTGGCCGAAAGCCCGCGTTATGCACACGGTCAATGGGTGTGGCTGGACATCGCACCACGCACGGTGTGGTACCGCTACCGCGCGCCCAGCCTGCTGAACTTTCAGCCCGAAGCACTTGACAGTACAGTGCTGCCCGATGAAACAGGCTGCATTCTGCCCACCGCCAACCCCCAGTTGTGGCTGGCGCTGGGGCGGCAAGGGGTGTGGGCATTGCACGACCAAAACCCTGTGCAACCGCGGTTAATTTTGCCCAGCCCTTTCGACAACACCTTGCACCGCTTCAACGATGGCCGCGCAGACTCCCAAGGCAGAATCTGGATTTCCACCCTGGTCGACAACGCACCCCCGCCAGCGCAGCGCTATATTGCCTGCAAAATGGCACCGTGCACGAACAGCAAAGCGGGCTTATTGTAGGCAACGGCCTGGCATTCCCGGCCAACGAGCAAACCATGTACTGGTGCGATACCCGCCACAAAACCATTTGGACTGCACCCTACTGCGCCACCACCGGCGCACTGGGCACAGCCACCGTGCTTGCGCAATACAGCCACGGCACAGAACGCCCCGATGGCGCAGCCGCCGACAGCCTGGGCCGTTACTGGGTAGCAGTGCTTGATGGCAGCAGACTGGATTGCTTCACCCCACCAGCTGCCAGCGGTGCTGACAGCACCAGCCCCACAACCCGCGCCCATACCCACACACCGGTGCACGCCCAAGCCCTGCCCGTGCCTTTTTACAAACCCACCATGCCGTGTTTTGGCGGGCCAAATCTGCAAGAATTGCTGGTGTGCGCAGCGGCAGCACCCGATTCGCACCCGAATGCGTCTGGCTTTGAAAACACCAGCCTGGCCGTGTGTACAAGCCCGGTTGCGGGTGTGGTGGAAGGGTTTGCGAAGTGGCCGGGGCAAAACGAGGAGACACGTTGATTGGCAAAGGGCATAGTTACTTATTTATAGCTGGAAAAATATAATATGGCATAGTTTTTCCGATCCTGTTTTCTTGCCATGGCACTGGGGGCATGGCTCGAAAGCACCAGGTTTGCGCACAAGGCTGTGCAGACTATGCCATATTACATTTTTCCGGTTATACATGAAATTGTATTATTAAATATTGTGATAAAATTCCACCTTCACTGTCATTAAATTTTTTACAGAGAACGAAATCCATGGCTGAATGCAATGTATGTGAAGAAAAATCACACCCTCTTGTTGATTTTCACAACTTGACTCCAAGTGTTGACCAAGAATCTCCAAGGGCTGATGCAACCCGGCATACCTTGCATACTGCATGCGAGACATGCGCCAAAGACTGGCTGCGCAGAAGCAGTGCCTGTGCAACTTGCAGATGGGTAATCCCGCCTGAAAAAGTACTGCAATTTTTACTCCCTGCACAGGCAATCGCGCTTATTCAAGACCTCAGAGAAGGATGTTCCACTGACGAAGTGCTGAGCAAACATGGTATCGACAATGCTTCTCAACCGTTTGTTCGGCAAAAACTACAGCAAATAGAAGCGGAGCAAGATTTTGCACAAGGCCTCACTGCCGAGGCGGTAATTCACAAACATGGCATTACAGATGCATTTTTTATAGAAAAACTTCAGAACCAGGAAAGCAGACGCGCCCTGTATAACGAGCAAGAACCTCTCTTTCCCAGCTCGGCCAATGAAAGCGAGGCCGCCGCGGCTAATGAACCTGTTGATGCATCGCAAGAGATTAACCAGCTTATACTGGATCTGGCGCAAAGCTCCCCGTTTGGCGGTGACAACACCAACAACCCCACCGCTCGCGACATTTTGCTAAAAACTGCACTTGATACCATCGCCATAACCGGCATGTCAGTTCCAGATACGCTTAGTGCCCTTAACATCAACGATGAAGACCTCACCAACGAAATAAGCACACAAGCCACGCTTCTTAAAGCAGCTTCTTCTGGCCAATCCTTTAGGGAAGCTGCTGCATCGGTTGGCATTACCGACCCAGAATCGCTGCACTATTTCTCCATGAAGGCGGCACTGGATTTGTTGATTTCCGGCAGCGATGTGTCGATTGAAGATTCCGCTACGCTGCATGGCCTTACCGACTCGCAAAGCATTCGTGAACTCTCAATAATGATTGTGGCACATAGTGTTCATGTGTTGGGTTCTGAATATGTGTCAGTTTCTCAGGTGGCTGCTTCACGAGGCGTGACCGACCCATCAATAATTCAAGAGATTGAAGACCTTCTGCCTGGGCAAAAACCGCAAACAACAACGCTACACACAATGCACAGCAGCCTATGAGGCTGCTTGACGACCAAGAATTAGAACATGCATTGCCCGCCATCAGAAGAGACTGGGCTTTACTTGTGAGAGCAGGCTACAACAGGGAGCAAGCACTGCGAATAACTGTAAATTCATTTCGGCGAGGTTTTTACCTTTCCGGGAATCCCAGCTCTCAGGCAGGCCCTCCGAATTCCAGAGCAGCTTAATCCGGTTCTTTCTTGCCCATACCCCCCAGTGCCATGGCAAGAAAGCAGAGCAGCAAAGCCTATGCCATATTATATTTTTCCTGCTATATCGAACAAATTGAGCGAGAGTTGGAGAGACCACGAATGACACTACTCAACAAACTAAACATCACCAATCAGGTTGAATTGGCCAAAACCGAAGAAAAAATCAGCAAGCGAAAGGCCAGGCAACTATTTGATTCTGGAGACATCCGTCACATTGAAGTGGGCACCTTTAAAGGCTTGGCGTTTATTCATCACTACTTATTTGGCGACCTATATGAATTCGCCGGGAAAATTCGCGATGTAAATATTGCAAAGGGTGATTTTCGGTTTGCGCCGCTCATGTACCTGGAGCAATCACTTAAGCACATTGACACCATGTCTCAAGGCAACTTCAATCAAATCATCGAGAAATACGTGGAAATGAATGTGGCACACCCCTTTCGTGAAGGCAATGGCCGCGCCACCAGAATCTGGCTGGACCTCATTTTGAAACATGAAATCAGGCAAGTGGTGGACTGGAACCTGGTGGACAAAGAAGATTACCTATCGGCCATGCAGCGCAGTGTGGTGAAAGACCTTGAAATTAAAGCCCTGCTGAAACAAGCCTTAACCAACCGGATTGATGACCGTGCCCTGTTTATGAAGGGCATTGACGTGAGCTACTTCTACGAAAATTACAGTGAATTCAAAACCGAAGACCTGTGAGCGTGGTCGAATCGGGTTTTCTGAAAAAGCAGCTTAATCGTGTTTCGCCATTTCGGCCAGCAAGTCGGCTTCGTGGTGGGCAGTCAGGCTGTCAAAGAGTTCGGTAAGGTCACCTTCCATAATGGCCTCCAGCTTGTAAAGCGTCAGGTTGATGCGGTGGTCGGTCATGCGGCCCTGCGGAAAGTTGTAGGTGCGAATGCGCTCGCTGCGGTCGCCAGAGCCCACCAGGCTTTTGCGCTCGGAAGCTTCCTGGCTGGCGCGTTCGCGGTCGGCAGCGTCTTGCAGGCGAGCAGCCAGCACTTTCATGGCTTTGTCGCGGTTGCGGTGCTGGCTGCGTTCATCCTGGCACTCCACCACCACACCAGTGGGCAAATGGGTAATGCGCACTGCCGAATCGGTTTTGTTGATGTGTTGCCCACCCGCACCCGAAGCGCGAAAGGTGTCTACGCGCAGATCAGACGGATTAATTTCTATGGCCTGCGCCTCTTCAGGTTCAGCCAGCACGGCCACCGTGCACGCCGAGGTGTGAATTCTGCCTTGCGACTCGGTGGCAGGCACACGCTGCACCCGGTGCGCGCCCGATTCAAACTTCAGGGTGCGGTACACCTCGTGCCCAGCCAAACGAACAATCACCTCTTTAAAGCCACCCATTTCGGAATCGGTGGCATTCATCATTTCTACTTGCCAGCCTTGGCGCTCGGCATAGCGGCTGTACATGCGCAGCAAATCGCCCGCAAACAAAGCGGCCTCGTCGCCCCCTGTGCCTGCGCGGATTTCCAGAATAATGTTGGCACTGTCTTTGGGGTCTTTGGGCAGCAGCAGTTTTTCCAGACGGCTTTCCAGATTTTCCATCAGAGCCTGGTTGCGGCTTATTTCTTCCTGCGCCATGTCTTTCATGTCCGGGTCAGAAAGCCAATCGCGCGCAGTGTGCAAATCGGCTTCGGCAGCCAGGTACTCGGCAAAGCGCTCGGTGGCGGGCAACAGTTCGGCGCGCTCTCTGGTAATTTTACGAAATTGTGCCATGTCGCTGGCAGCCTCCTGCGACGACAAAAACGTATCCAGATCGGCCAGGCGTTCGGTCAGGCGTGCCAGCCGTTTTTTCATGCTTTCATTCATTCGGATTACTTGTGGATTTGGTACGGGGAGGTTTGGAAACAAACAATCGGGGCAGCCAGCGCAGCAACACCTCACGCTCGCTGGCCTTGGCCTGGCGGAGTGCCTGCAATGGACCGTGCATAAACTTGGCACTTAACCGGTATGCCATGCGCTGCAACACCTGCTCGGCAGGCATGCCTTTGGCAAGCTGGCGCAAGGCATACTCCAGTTCAGACTGGGTAATTTCGCCGCCGCTGGCGTTCAGGTGCTGAATGGTGGGCACCAGTTGGCGGGTGTCGGCCCAGTGCATAAAACCCTGCACCTGGGTTTCTATGATGGCTTCTGCCTGAACCACGGCGGCCTGACGGTTTTGACGCCCTTCCTGCACAAGCTGGCCTAAATCATCAATGGTGTACAAAAAACACATCATCAAGTTGGCTGACCTGGTGTTCGATGTCGCGCGGCACGGCCAAATCCAGCATAAACATGGGCTGGTGTTTGCGAGCCTTGCAGGCTTGCATAACGGCACCCAGCCCCAAAATAGGCAAGGCGCTGGCGGTGCACGACACCACAATGTCGAACTGGTGCAACAATGCCGGTATTTCAGACAACCCCAGCACCTGCGCCCGGTGCCGGTTGGCCAAACCTTGTGCACGCGCAGGGTTGCGGTTTGCAATGGCCATGTGTGCCGGGTTTTGGGCCGCAAAGTGGGTAACACACAGTTCAATCATGTCGCCTGCACCGATAAACAGCACCTTGCGAGTGGACAAATCACCAAAAATACGCTGGGCCAGTTTCACCCCCGCCGAAGCCATGGACACAGAGTGCATGCCAATTTCCGTGTGCGAACGCACCTCTTTGGCCACCGAAAACGTGCGCTGAAACAACTGGTGCAGCATGTGCCCCAAGGTGCCGGCCTGGGCTGCCGTGCGCGCAGCCTGCTTCATTTGGCCCAGAATTTGCGCTTCGCCCAGCACCATAGAATCAAGCCCGCTGGCCACACGAAACGCGTGCCGCACACCTTCTTGCTGGGGCAACACATACAGATGCGATTGCAATTGGTCTGGGGAAACCTGGCGGCTGTGTGCCAGCCAGTCAATGATGGGCTGGGCCAGCACCTGTGCCTGCTCGCCCACGCAGTACAGCTCGGTGCGGTTGCAGGTAGACAAAATAGCCGCTTCGACAGGAGCTTGCCGTGCGGCAGAGCCAGACGCCATACGCGCAGACAATTCCCGCAGGCAAGGCAAAAGCACCTCGGGCGGAAACGCCAAACGCTCGCGCAGGGCGAGCGGTGCAGTGTGGTGGTTCAGGCCGACGGCAAGTAACTCCATGGGTGCCCAATGTGAATCAACCCTTGATTATACAACCTGCAAGCCAGGAGTTGCCAGCGCCAACCGGCATGCCAGCACTGGTAGGGCGCAGCCCCTTGCTTAAGAAACCTCTGATTCACTTCGTGGACACAAATTGGAGTTGCCCCCCGTGTAACTGACAGATGAGAGTGCACTCTAAAGAGTCCGTGATGAGCATCTAATGATACGGACTTAAGCTTGCTGCACTGTATTTTTGTCTTTCCAGGCCGGGCATTGGGCCAGCATCTTTACGCAAAGAGATTCTACCTGCGGTTTTTTTTCTTCCAAGCTTCTGAGTTGATCAAATCGGTGTGCTTCTTCTTGTAAGTTGGTTGTATTGATGTCGTTTGGTTGTTGGTCAGGGTTTAGCTGCTGTGCGTATTCTGTTTCCAGTTTAATCAGCGTATTTAGGGTGTTGGGTTTGCGGTCAC
>JAAURO010000059.1 GCA_012032215.1 Limnobacter sp. | reverse complement strand
TCCAGCGTTTCAAAGCGAAAGAGTGGCATGGGGCTTAGTCTCGGGTAACACGCAGCAGTTCTTCGGTAGAGGTGACACCGGCTTCCACCCAGCGCTGGCCGTCTTCGCGCATGTGTCTCATGCCGGTGCGGCGGGCGGCTTCGCGAATTTCGGCTTCAGAGGCGCTGCGGTGAATCAGATCACGGCTTTCGTCATCCACGGTAAAGAGTTCGTACACGCCGGTTCGGCCCTGAAACCCGGTAAGCCGCAGTGGTCGCAGCCCATGGGCGTCCAGATAGGGTCGCCTTCGGGTGTGGCGTCCAGGTGTTTGCAATGGGGGCAGAGTTTGCGCACCAAACGCTGGGCAAGCACACCCAGCAGGCTGGAGGACAGCAAAAAGGGCTCTATACCCATGTCGATAAGGCGGGTAACCGCACTCACGGAGTCGTTGGTGTGCAGGGTGGCCAGCACCAGGTGGCCGGTCAGCGAGGCTTGCACGGCAATCTGGGCGGTTTCCAGATCGCGGATTTCGCCAATCATGATGACATCGGGGTCTTGGCGCAAAATGGCGCGCAAGGCTTTGGCGAAGGTCATGTCGATTTTGGGGTTGGCGGGGGTTTGGCTGATGCCGGCCAGGTCGTATTCGATGGGGTCTTCCACGGTCATGACGTTGGTGGCGGTGGCATCTACGCGGCTTAACGCGGCATACAGGGTGGTGGTTTTGCCCGAGCCTGTGGGGCCTGTTACCAGCACAATGCCGTGGGGCATGTGGCAGAGCTGATCCATTCGGCCAAGAATGGTTTCTGGCATGCCCAGCCGGGATAGGTCGAGCCGCCCGGCTTCTTTGTCTAAAAGGCGCAGCACGGCGCGTTCGCCATGGCCGGTGGGCAGGGTGGATACCCGCACATCCATGGGTTTGCCGCCAATGCGCAGGGTAATACGGCCATCCTGGGGCAGGCGTTTTTCTGCAATATCGAGGTTGGCCATGATTTTAATGCGAGAAATAAGCGCCGAGTGCAGTTCGCGTTTCGGGTTGAGTACATCGCGCAGCGTGCCATCTACCCGAAACCGCACAGCAGAGTGGGTTTCAAAGGCTTCTATGTGAATGTCGGATGCACCCTCGCGCGAGGCCTGGGTAAGCAAGGCATTTATCATGCGGACAATTGGCGCATCGTCATCGGCTTCCAGCAGGTCTTCCACATCAGGAATTTCCTGCATGAGCTGGTCTAAATCGAGGTCGCCCGCCACTTCATCGGCCACGGCGGCGGCGGTGGTTTTCTGGCTGGAGTAGGCTTGGTTAATGGTTTTTTCCAGCAGTACGGCGTCTTCGCAAAACACCCATTCAATGGGGGCAGACAGCACGCGCTGGGTTTCCATCAGGGCGTGGTCGGGCGTGCGCAAGCCAAACGCGATGCGCCAGGGTTCGGCGGTTGCATCCAGGCAAAGCAACTGGAATTGCCGTGCGTGGCCGTATTGAATGCGGCTGACGCTTTGCGGGTTGAAGTCCAGTAATTCGGTCAAGGCTGGCCTCCCTGAAAGCGGCGGCAGTTCAGGCGCGGGCATGTCTGGCAGGGCAAAATGTTTGCGCAACTGGTTGTCTTGTTGAACGCCGCGCATGTAGTCGTAGCGGTCGGTGACGATGCTTTGCGACTGGTTTTCATCGCGCATCACCACGGGCCGCAAAAACACCATGAGGTTGGTTTTAACGCGGCGGCGGTTGTCGTAGCGGAACAGGTTGCCTACGATGGGCAAGTCACCCAGGCCGGGTACTTTTTCTTCGGTGCCGGTTACGCGGTCTTCCACCAGACCACCCAGCACAATAATGTTGCCGCTTTCCACCAGTACGTTGGAGTCAATGGAGCGTTTATTGGTAATAACCCCCGATGCGTTGGCGCTGTCTACCACGGTGGAAACCTCTTGGTAGATGCCCAGTTTCACCACGCCACCTTCGGATACCTGGGGTTTGACGCGCAGGGTAAGGCCTACATCTTGCCGTTCAATGGTTTGGAAGGGGTTGACCGTGCTGCCGTTGCCGCTGCCGGTGCTGGTAAATTGCCCGGTGATAAAGGGCACGTTCTGGCCGATTACAATTTTGGCTTCTTCGTTGTCGAGCGTAAGAATGTTGGGTGTGGACAAAATATTGGCATTGGCCTTGCTCTCCAGAGCGCGTGCCAAAAAGCCCAGATTGGAAATGGTGCCTATGCCGGGCACATCCACCTGGCCATCAATGACGCCAATGTTCAACCCACGGCCAATGGTGCCCAGATTGGTGGATGCACCCAGTATGTTTTTGCCGGAACCGGCGTCGTTAAAATTGGTGCCGCCTATCAGCCGCGCATTGCTATCAGAAACACCGGAAAGCCCTTGAAACTGAATGCCGAATTCGGCGGCTTTGTCGGTGGATACTTCCACAATCAGGCTTTCTACAAACACCTGGGCGCGGCGCACGTCCAGTTTTTCAATAATGGAGCGAATGTTGCGGTAAATGGGTTCGGGGGCGGTAATAATCAGTGCATTGGTGGCCGAGTCCGCCTGCACAATGCCTGCGCTTAAACCTTCCCCGCTGCCCGAGGCGTTACTCAATTCGCTGCTTGCGCCACCCGCTGCATTGCCGGATGCTTCATTGCCAGCATTGCTGGTTGCATTACCGGCATCGTTTGGATTGCTGCGCGAAAGCCCCGAGTTGGCCTGCACAATGGCGGGGTTTTTGCTGAGTATCGATTGCAGCGTTTTTGGCCAGTTTGGGGGCTTCGGCGTTTTTCAGGTAGACCACCCACACGTTGCCGGGTTGAGTGGTGGGGGTGTCCAGCCGCGTAATCAGGTCTTTGGCGGCGGCCATGCGGGCCTTGCTGGGCGAGCGCAGCAGCAGGCTGTTGCTGCGGGGGTCGGCCATAACGGTCAGGCGCTGGCCAGAATCCACGCCTGCACCGCGTGCGCTTTCATCAAGCATGTGGTTCACAATGGCGGCCAGGTCTACAGCCAGGGCGTGTTCCAGGGGCACTATTTGCAAATCGGCTGATGCCGGGCCGTCTATCGAGGCAATAATGCGCGCAATGCGTTGCAGGTTGTCGGCGTAATCGGTAATTACCAGTGTGTTGTTGTTGGGGTAGGCGGCAATAGTGTTGTTGGGGGCAATCAGGGGGCGCAGCACGGGCACCATGGCGGTGGCCGATTCGTAGTTCAGCTGGAACACTTGCGTAACAATCGCGTTGTTGCTGCCCCGGTAGGCTTTTTTGGGGTCTACCGAGGCGGCCTGTATTTTGGCATCGTTTTCGGGAACCACTTTTGATATGCCGCCCGATTCCACCATGGTAAAGCCTTGCAGGCGCAGGGCCGCCAGCAGCGCATTGCGGGCCTCGGTACGGGTTAAGGGTTCAGGCGATACCAGCGAAATGGTGCCGCGCACACGGGGGTCTACCACGTAGGTTTGATTGGTAAAAGAGCCCACTGCCCGCACCACGGCGGTAATGTCGGCATTCACGAAATTCAGCGCAAAGCGGTCTTCGTTGCGGTCTGGTTCAACGCGAGTGGCTTCTATGCGTACAGGTGCTGGCTTTGTGGGTGCAGGCACGCTGCGGGGTGCCTGGTAAACGGGTTGGGGTGGCGCGACCGGCGTTGTTTCTGGTGCTGCTTCCTGAAGTGGTGCGTTCTCAATGGTAAGTTCAGGCGTATTTCTGGGGTTGTACTGGGCAAAGGCAGGCCCGCTACTGGCAAGCAGTAGCAGCACTACAGCCACTGGCAGACTGTGGGGTCTGAACCGGGTTTTTCTCAAGACCATCTCCAATTCACCACCTTGGCAAGCATGTTTAGCGGTTGTTTTCATCAAAATACACCTAGCCGATAACGCTGACCATCCTGCTGCCCCATTTGGCTGAGCAGCCCGGTTAATGCAGCCCGGCTGTTTTCACTGGGCCACGCGTATCCCTGAAACTGTACGCGCTGACCGGGTTGTAACACCCCTTGGCCTTGCAGGTTCAAGGGGCCGTTTAGCGTATCTAGCTTCAGGTTGATCTGCTTGCCTGCATGGCCATTCAGGCTGAGCAGGTAATCACCCAACGGGCGAATACTGGCCAGGGCAGACTGGGCATCGCGCCAGCGAATTTCTATTTTCAGATCGGGGTTTAACACGTTCACCCGTGCCCAGTTGATGTGTAACACACCTTCTGGCCGGATGGTGTTAAAAGGTGCCCCAAGTGCGCTAAGCCAACTGGCCGGTAACTGCAGTTCTGACGCGTTCAGGTGAACCCCTTCGGCGCTAAGCCCGAGTTGCGCAGGGTGAATCAGCGCAGAATGGTCAAACCGGATTCCCAGCCAGGAATCGCTATCCAATGCCACCAGATGCCACGTTAACGGGTTGGGCACGGCCTTGCATTCGTGGCCGTTGGAAAGGCCGATCTGGGCTTGTCCGCTCCATACGGTGCCGCTGGTGTTAAACACGCACACTCGCTGTCCAGACAGCGTGTACAGTTTGCCACCAACCAAGTGCGCTGGCAGGTTAAACAGGAACACCACCAAGGCAACGCCCAACATCACGGTGGTTTTTTTCCAGAGGTTCGTGCTCATGGTGTGCGGGTTTGGTTAAACAGAAAGGTGCCTGTGACCGTTCCGGGCTGTACCTTGGCGAATTGGGTTTGCGCCAGGGTGAGGTTGGACAGGCTTTCGGTCTGTGCCAGCCATTGCAGAGTGCCTGCGGCAGAGGCATTGGTGAGTTCCACCAGAATTTCGCCTTCTTCGGTGCGGCTGACGCTGGCTTGGGGGCTCAGGTTGTTGTCTGCCAGTAGGCGGATTAACCGTTTGTCCATTTCGTTGGGTGGCACCACTACGCGTGAGCGTGCGCTTTGCAGGGCTTGTAACTGGGCGGCTTCGCGCTTTACCTCAGAGGCCTTTTGCAGCAGGGAAGCCTGTTTTTCTTCCGCGTTTTCTATCAGTTGCAAGGCAGGCTCAAATGCCACCAGCCAGCACAGCGCCAATGCTCCGAACAGCACCCCCCCTAGCAGCAAACGCCGTTCACGGGGGGCCAGTTCGTCCAGCCGGGTTTCCAGTGACCGTTGCCATTTTTTCATGTGCCGGCCTTTGCGGAAATTTCCAGCACCGGGCCAGGCGTTCCGGCAGCGCTAAGCCAGCGTGCCTGCACGGGCCTGCCCTTGAGCCGGGCCAGTGCTTCTTCCTGAGTGGCTGCTTGCACACTGCTGTTAAACACCAGGCTCAGGGTCTGGCCGTTCCAGTGAAGCGAGTTCAGGCTATTAAAAGGCGCGTTGTCCAGCGCCTGGCCTGCCTCGTGCAGCAAAAAGCTCACGCCTTCGCCGGGTGTAACCTGCATGCCCGCATTCAGTGCCTTTTTTTCACGTTGCAACAGCAACAGCGGGTCTGCCACCATGGGCACATCCGGCAGCGCCTCGTGGTAGGTTTGGGCAATGGTTTGTTCGATACTGAACTGGGTTTGCGCCACCTTGAAAGCCAAGGCGTTTACGCCTGCCAGTGCGGTAATTCCCAGCACGGCGGCAGGCCACAGCAGCTTGCTTAAATCGCCCACCGAAGAGCGATCCACTTTAACACCCAGCTTGCGAAGCTCGTCGGCCGAGCACACAGGCCTGTCAAGCAACGATTGCACCGGGGCCACGTGGTTAGAGGCCACCTGCAAACCAGAAAACCCCAGCCCCTGCAACTTGGGCAGGTCGTCTTCAGGGGTAAACACAACAGCGTGGCCGGCGGCTTGCCCTGCGTTTTTCCCTGGGTTGGTGCCTGGCAGTTCGGCGCGTTTTTTACACAGTGCAGCCATGGCACGTGCTGCTTTAAGGGGCAGCGCCAGGGGTGGCTCGCTGGGGCTGCCCAGCACCAGTGTTTCGCCGGTTATCCACAGCACGGTTGCAGCGGTTTGGCGCAAGGTTTCGCAGCTAACTGCCGCTGGTTGCAAACCATGTTGACGGCACAATGCGGCCAGGCGGCGTAAGGTTTGCTTGCTTACCACGGTAACCAATGCATCTTGCGACGCGCTGCTTTTCAGGTAATTCGGGTGCAGCGCAAACAGGTTTTCTTCCGGGTCGTTCATGAGTTGCGGTTCTGCCAGAAAGGGAATGGCATCGCGCAGTTTCCTGCCGCTGATTGGGGGGAGTGTCAGGCGCAAATGCCCTACTTCCAGTGGGTGCAGCAACACCAGGCACGGCAGGTTACCCGGTAGCAGGTTCAGCGCTTCGTGGCCCCGGTGCAATATTTGCCCATTGGTGCCTTGCACGCTAAAGCGCACCCTCGGAATTTTGCCTGCTTCTTCGGCCTGGGTGATCTCCTGTTCGGCAGGCCACCAGACCGTTAATGCGGACTGAGCTTTTTTCAATCGTGTCTCCACAGCACGTAAACGCGCAGATCTTTCCTCTGCAGCAATGCACTGGTTTTTACTATCGCTTCCTGTACCTGAGCTCTACCTTCCACCAGAAAGTACTGGCTTGTAACATCAATTAGAGCATTGTTTTGCTCAGTATTCACGTTAACGGCAGCTCGAAGGTCGCTCAACTCTTTGTAGGCGACCCGCTCCCGGTAGCTCACAATGCCCTGTGCATCGGCAAAGCTCAAGCCCTCAATTGAGGCATACACTACTTCTGCGCTGGCCGTGTTTACATTCACCAGTGTGGGTTTGGGCAGTATTACCACGTACGGTGCCAGTTGTTGCCAGGCTTCATCCGATAAATTGTATTGACCACGAAACTCTGCCCACTGTTGGGCGGGCACCTCGACAGGAATTTTGGGGACAATTGGCTGGATTACCCCGGGCTCGTTAAGCAGCCCTGATTCCGTGTTTTTGGTAAACATGCTGCCCAGCACGGTTTGAATGGTTTCCACGTCTGACTGCGCCACGCCCAGCAGTGTACACAATCGGTTGAAGGCGGCGGTCCACTCCTGAAGCTGGAGCGAATCTTCACCCAGATTGCGCAGATTAAAGCGGCCTTGTGCGTCCTCAATGCGACCTGTGATGGAGGTGTCGCGGTCTTGGAGGTTGGAGGCACTTTCGCCACGGCGCATCAGACCCTCGTTCAGGCGGCTTTCAGACAACGGAACTGCCCAAGGTTCGGTGAGCGCATCGAAAGTAGACACGCGCGCATCTTCACGCAAAATGACGCGCGCCCAATCCAGCCCGCTTAGGGCTACCTCCTGCGTTTGATCGCGCGCAGCACTGACTGAAATCGATTTGGCCGTGGCAAACAGTGTCCAGATCAACGGCCCAACCACCAGCGTGCACAGCACCACCACAAACAGCGCCATAATTACCGCAGCACCACGCTGCGAATTCAAACGAATGCATGAGAGGAGCATCAGTACAGCCCTCCGGTTTTCAGGATTTGGCGCACGGCCTGGCCATTGGGCAGGGTGAGCGTAACTTCCACCGCACGCACCAGTGCACGCTGATCGTTTTCACTGCCGGTGTCTGCGGCAAGGCCGGGCTGATTGGCAGAAACGGCATTCAGCGGGTTGCGCTGGCCCTGGTACTCGGGTGTTGAAAAATTCAGCGCGGCGTTAACACCAAAGCCGGTGGGTGTTGTCCAGCCGATGCCTTCCAGCCACAGGCGCACGCTCATGCCCGAATAAAAAAGCGGATCGCTGGTTTGAACCGAGGCGGGGTCTTGGGGCAGGCGGGTAATTCGTATCAAAAAATTGTCCTGTATGGCCCACAGTGTTTCGCGCTTGTAGGCGGCACGGTTTTCGTTGCGTACCGTGGTGTTGAGTTGCAGACCCGCACCCGATACAGACACCCCGTCGGGTTGTGCGCCCTGTGTCTGGCTACCACGCTCCACCTGCGAAAGGTCTCGCTCCATCTGGGCAAACACCGCTTGGGTTTGCTGCAGTTGCAGGTCTTTGGCGTCCAGCCTGCGGGCGAGCCTAAGCACCTCTTCCAGCCCCTGCCACGAAAGAATGGCCAGCACGGCCACAATGCCAAGCGCTACCAGCAGTTCAATCAGGGTAAAGCCCCGCTGGCTAGCGCGTTGGCAGCTCATGGGGCACTGCTCAAAAACACCACCACACGGGCCAGGTGGTTGCCTGCTTCAGGGGTAAAAGCATCGCGCACCAAAATTTCAACGCGCCTAAAATTGGGGTTGGGCGTGTTGGTAATTACAGACTGGCAGCTAAGCTGGTAATTGGCCTGGTCGCAGCGGCGGTTGGTGGTTTGCTCAGACGGAAACACCGAGGCCACACGCAAATGGTTGGCCATGCTTTTGGCGCTCCACAAGGCATATTGCCGTTTTGCATTTCATCTTGCCGCACATTCATATTACCTGCGGCCTTCAGGCAGGCCATCAGTGCTACTGCAATGAGTGTCATGGCCACCAGGGCTTCTATAAGGGTAAAACCCTGTTGCCTGACGCGGGTCAGGCCCATAACGCGGCCTCTCGTTTTGTGCTTGCACCGCTTGTTCGCCCAGTGGTGGTTTGCTGAATGCCAAGCACCCTGAAAATACCGCCCCGGGG
>JAAURO010000058.1 GCA_012032215.1 Limnobacter sp. | reverse complement strand
GCGGTCCAGACCAATGGCGGCTTTTTTAAGCCCATTGATGAACACGCTGTAAGTCATGCCGTGCTCGCGCACTGCGGCGTTGATTCGAGTAATCCACAAAGCGCGGAAGACCCGCTTTTTGTTGCGGCGATCGCGGTAGGCGTATTGGCCTGCACGCATAACCGCTTGCTTGGCAACACGGTAAACATTTTTACGACGACCACGGTAACCCTTGGCCAGCGCGAGTACTTTTTTGTGACGGGCACGTGCCGTTACACCACGTTTAACTCTAGGCATTTACACTCCCCCTTACGCGTAAGGCATCATGTCGCGGACGCGACCGATGTCTGAAGCATGGACAGTTTGCATACCGCGCAACTGACGCTTGCTTTTTGTGGTTTTTTTGGTAAGGATGTGACGCTTGAAAGCATGACCACGCTTTATGGAACCGCTTGAGCGGACCAAAAACCGCTTGGCCGCGCCGCGCTTGGTTTTCATTTTGGGCATCTGGGTGCTCCTGTCCTGATTGCTTATTAACCCTGGCTGGCGGCTTCGCACAACTGACAAAACGCTTGATAACCAACTCAAGAGAGTCGGCAATTATAGCCTATAAATACAAAAAACCGCAACAAGGCGGCTTTTCGCAAGGCTTATTTTTTCTTGGGGGCAATCATCATGACCATTTGGCGGCCTTCCATTTTGGGGAATTGCTCGACTGCGCCCAGCTCTTCCAGATCGGTGCGAACACGCTCCAGCAGCCTGGCGCCAATTTCCTGGTGGGCCATTTCACGCCCACGAAAGCGCAGTGTAACCTTGCACTTGTCGCCCTCTTCGAGAAAACGGATCAGGTTGCGCAGCTTGACCTTGTAGTCGCCGTCATCGGTGCCGGGCCGGAACTTGACCTCTTTGATAACCACTTTGGTTTGCTTGGACTTGGCTTCCTGGGCTTTTTTCTGTTCTTGGTACTTGAACTTGCCGTAGTCCATCAGCTTGGCAACGGGCGGTGAGGCCTGCGGCGCAATTTCCACCAGATCGACATCGTTTTCTTCAGCCATGGCAATTGCCTCGCTGGTTTTAACAATGCCCAGTTGCTCGCCCTCTACGCCTATCAGGCGAACTTCAGGAATTCGTATTTCACCGTTAATGCGGTGTTTTTTGGTATTTACAGCTGCGATGTTTAACCTCTTTTGCGTAATTTAAACAGACTCGTCTGACCTGGCCTTGACCATTGCGGCAAGGCGGCCGATGAACTCACCTATGGGCATGGCACCCAGATTCTCATTGCCACGAGCACGAATTGCCACTTTGCCCTCTTCCTTTTCTTTGTCGCCAACTACGGCTATAAAAGGAATTTTCTGCAAAGCGTGCTCACGGATTTTACGATTGATTTTTTCATTGCGCAAATCGACTTCTGCACGAATGCCTTGTTTTTTCATTTCAGAAACAACATTTTCTGCGTAATCGGCCTGTGCTTCGGTGATATTTGCCACGACCACCTGCACAGGCGCCAGCCAGACCGGCATCGCACCTGCGTGGTTTTCAATGAGTATGCCCAGAAAACGTTCCATTGACCCCACGATGGCGCGGTGCAACATGACAGGCACCTGGCGGGAGTTGTCTTCGGCCACGTATTCAGCTCCCAAGCGGCCCGGCAGCATGAAATCCACCTGAATGGTGCCGCACTGCCAGCTTCGGCCAATGCTGTCTTTAAGGTGGTATTCGATTTTCGGGCCATAAAAAGCACCCTCGCCTGGAAGCTCTTGCCATTGTACGCCGCAAGCCGTCAAGGCCTGACGCAGGGAGTTTTCGGCTTTGTCCCACACGTTGTCGGTGCCGAGCCGGGCCTGAGGGCGCAGGGCCAGTTTGACCGCTATTTCCTGAAACCCGAAGTGATGATACACCTGCATGGCTATCTGGTTAAAACTGGTTACCTCTTCGCGCACCTGGGCTTCGGTGCAGAAAATGTGGCCATCGTCTTGCGTAAAGCCGCGCACACGCATAAGCCCGTGCAAGGCACCGCTGGGCTCGTTGCGGTGGCAAGCACCAAATTCGCCATAGCGCATGGGTAAATCGCGGTAAGAGCGCAGGTCGCTTTTGAATACCTCGATGTGGCCCGGGCAATTCATGGGCTTAAGCGCGTAAGTGCGTTTTTCGGACTCGGTAGTGAACATGTTTTCCTGGTAGTTCTCCCAGTGGCCGGATTTTTCCCACAGCCTGCGATCGAGAATTTGCGGACAGCGAATTTCCTGGTAGCCGCCGTCTTTGTATACCTGACGCATGTATTGTTCGACTTGCTGCCACAATGCCCAGCCCTTGGGGTGCCAAAAGGCCAAACCCGGGGCTTCGTCTTGCATGTGAAACAGGCTAAGCTGCTTGCCCAGGCGGCGGTGATCGCGCTTTTCTGCCTCTTCGAGGCGGTGCAGATACTCTTTCAGTTCCTCTTTGGTGGCCCAGGCGGTGCCATAAATACGCTGCAGCATTTCGTTGCTGGAATCGCCGCGCCAGTAGGCACCGGATACGCGCTGCAGCTTGAAGTGGCGCAGCACACCAGTGGAAGGCACGTGCGGGCCCCGGCACAAATCAATGAACGAACCTTCGCGGTACAGCGAAATGGTTTGATTGCCCGGAATGCTGGCGATGATTTCTGCCTTGTAAAGCTCGCCCTGGTTTTGAAAAAACTGCACGGCCTGGTCGCGTTGCCACTCTTCGCGCTGTACGGGTTCATCGAGGCGAGCAAGCTCTTGCATTTTTTGCTCGATGGCTTGCAGGTCTTCAGGCGTGAAGGGGCGTTCAAAAGAAAAATCGTAATAAAAGCCGTTTTCGATAACCGGACCAATGGTGACCTGAGCGCTTGGGAACAGCGTTTTGACGGCGTAGGCCAGCAGATGTGCGGTGGAGTGGCGAATGACCTCTAGCCCGGCGGAATCTTTGGCGGTAACAATGGCCAGCTCGGAATTTTGGGAAATGGTGTGGGAGGTATCGACCAATGCACCGTTAACACGGCCAGCCAGCGCGGCTTTGGCAAGACCGGGGCCAATACTGGCGGCCACTTGGGCCACGGTAACCGGTTGATCAAACTGGCGCTCTGAGCTGTCGGGCAGACGCACAATGGGCATACAACTTCCTGCTATAAAAGGGCGGCCTTGATTATAGCCAAAAACCGTTGCGCTTTGGCCCTTTTATATCGGCATGTTCATGATGTCGGTGTAAGCCTGCACGATTTTGTTTCTGGTTTGCACCACTGCGGTAAATTGCAGGCTGGACACGTTGGAGGCAATCACCGATTGCTCAAGGCTGACCGAGGGGTCGTCCATTTGCAGGCGGGTATTCAGATCTTTGGCTTTTTCTGCTGAAGCCGAGGCGGTGTCCAGCACCTCCTTGATGATGTCGGCAAAGCTGCCTTGCCCGGTTTTTTTGCCGGGGGCCAGTGGGCCGCTAGAATCCAGTCCAGCCAAGCCCCGGGGGCCTACCAAGCCCGACAATGCGCTTATTTTGTCTATCATTTCCATAGCCCGTTTTTGCATCATTGGCTGTAGTTATAGCAGCCCGGTGGAATCCCCCATCTGGCGATAAGCCCCCAGAAAACAGATTACTTTTTCGAATAAGGCCTCAAGTTTTGCGGGATTTGGCCGTTAATGCAGCTCTGATTACCACCGTGGATGCAGATTTGAGGGCAGCTGGGATGCAAGCGCTTGCGCTCGAATTCACCAAATATAGCTGGAAAACTACAATATGACATAGACTTTCAGGTTCTGCTTCCTTGCCTGATATTGCCTGAAAACATAAAAACCCCGCTTTGCGTAAGGTTTGAGGGTTTTACAGAGTGGCTCTGCTAAGCTCGGATTTTTATTTTTCACAGGAAGCAAACATGAACGCAGGCAAAGTGGCTGGCATCGTTTTGGTGTTGGCAGGTATTTTAGGTTTGGTGTACAAGAACTTCAGCTTCACGCAAGAAGAAACGCTGGCCAAGGTAGGTTCCGTAGAACTTACCGCAGACACTGAAAAACCATCAACCTGCCTTTGTGGCTAAGCATTGGAGCCATTGCAGTGGGCGGCGTGCTGCTGGTAGTTGGCAACAAACGCTAACCTGTTAAACCTTAGAACGTGTTCACGATCTTAGTGGTTTAAAGGCGGAAACAGGCCCAACTTATATGAACCGGGGCGTTATGGCCATAAGAGCATAAGCGCTCCGTTCCGTGTCAACATAGCGGGAAAAATATAATATGGCATAGATTTTCAGATTCTGCTTTCTTGCCATGGCACTGTGGGGCGCATGGTGCAAAAGCACCGTTTAAGGACTGCAAGTCGCTTGCGTTTTGTTATCGTTGATATACAATAGCACCATTGATGGTGTAACACTGGAGAAATACCAAAATGGCAAACGTGAATGTAAGAAACCTGCCCGATGAGGTGCATCGGGCCATCCGAATCCAAGCCGCCCAGCATGGCCGCAGCACAGAGGCTGAAATCCGCTCCATCTTGGAGCGGGCAGCGAAGCCCGAGGGCCGCGTGAAACTTGGCTCGTTCCTGGCTTCCATCGCCCGCGAGGCTGGCGGCCTGACCGATGAAGAACACGCCCTGTTTGAAAGCGCGCGCATCAAGTCCCCGGCCCGTGCGGCGAGCTTCGAATGATCCTGCTCGATACGAACGTGATTTCGGAGCCGCAGCGGCAGTCGCCCAATGCCCGCGTTCTTGATTGGATCGACGCGCAAGCACTGGAAACGCTCTACCTGTCCGCGATCACGGTAGCCGAGTTGCGTGCGGGTATCGCGCTGATGCCGGCCGGAAAGCGCCGGGACGGCCTGCATGAGAACTTGGAAAAGCGCCTGCTGCCAATGTTCGCCAATCGGGTGCTGTCGTTCGATATGGCTTGCACGAAGGCTTATGCCGAGCTGCTGGCCAAGGCCCGCGCTGCCGGCTTGGCGATCGAAACGGCCGATGCCTTCATTGCAGCCGTCGCCCTCGCCAACGGCTTCGCCGTCGCCACCCGCGACACCAGCCCTTTTGAGGCTGCCGGGCTGAACGTCATCAATCCATGGGAGGCGGCGCAATGACCACGGCCCAGGAGAACTACACCGCATGGCTAGCCGCCGAAATTCAGGCCACCATCGACGACCCACGGCCAAGCATTCCGCATGAGGAAGTTATGTCCCGGATGAACACCAAGATTGCCGATGCGCTGGCTATGCCAGGTATTGCCGAAATCGAGTTTGATCCGCCGCGTGTGACCATCGAACCCCAGCCGGTTGATTTCTCTGAAGACCGATTTTTGGCACAATCCTGCACCGAGTTCTATGCCATATTTTAATTTTCCAGCTATATGCCTTGCCTGAACCAGAGCTTGAACAAATCATCTGCGTGATGCTGCAAACTTCGCTCCCGGTGTTTTTTGTACTCTCAGCCCTCTTCTGTCTGGTCATGTACTGGCTCAACGACAGGAGGGGAGCTTGAGTTGACCCCAGTTATTTCTCAAAGACCGGCAAGGCACGCTAATGCGTAACGACCATCCCGGTTACAAGTCGCCGACCAAAGACAAGCCGCTCACCGAGGGAACCTGCATGACCCATGCCCCTAGAAAGGTCTTTGAACTCCAGGCCTCAGTTGCGTCAGGCCAACCCTGACAGTAACCAGATAAAACCATAGAATTTCCTGCCTGAATCCGTGTACCAACCGACAAACCGGTAATTGTCAAACAATCTTTCGCGGCCTTTTTTTGGTTTGATGCATCTCAGGGTCTTGTCGCGTTTGGCGTTTTTTGCAGCTATATTCGGCTTGAGAAAAGGTGCGTTGTTTCATGGTGATGTTGAAGCGATGAACTCTCCTGCATTTTACCAACATCGGTTAAAGTGCTTCATCAATCAGGGGAATACATCCGTGTTTCTCTGGCCCGGCAACAGTCACCAAAACAAGCGAATTGAGCAACCACGGCGTGATGCATTTTGGCAAGCTTGCCAACTAAAGCACTTCAATTTTTCTGTACTACGATGACTTACATGAAAACACACACTATCAAACCTTTAACCAACGAACGTCGCCGAATTCTAATTTGCGTCACAGGGCTTTCCCCGCAAATTGTAACGGAGACCCTCTATGCTTTATGTGTAGCAAGCGAACAGCCCTGGATTCCCCATGAGGTTTGGTTGATCACAACACGCCGGGGGGCTGACAATGCCCGGCTGATGTTGTTGTCTGAACAACCCGGCTGGTTTAAAAAGCTATTGCAAGAGTGGCAGATACCACAAATTGACTTTGATGAAAAACACATCCACATTCTAATGGGTTCTGATGGTCAGCCTATGGACGATATTCGGGATGATACAGACAACGCCAAAGTGGCAGATGGTATTTCGGATTTTATTCGCCGTTTTGCTGCAAATGAACACAGCGAAATCCATGCTTCAATAGCTGGGGGACGAAAAACAATGGGATTCTTTTTGGGGTACGCAATGAGCTTGTGGGGGCGCGCGCAAGATCGCTTGTCGCATGTTTTGGTGTCACCTTCTTTTGAATCTCAGCCAGAGTTTTTCTATCCAGCTCCTAAACCCACAGTTATTGCGTCTTCACGACTCGGCCAGGACCCACTTGACACATCAACTGCCAAGGTGTGGTTGGGCGACATTCCGTTCGTGCGTTTTCGAAGCCTGCTGCCTTCTGCATTGACTCAGCAAAATGTTGGTTTTGCCGCGGCAGTTCAATTTGTCAATCAGACACTTGATCAGATCAAGCTGACCGTGGATCCAGCCAACAAGCAAGTATTTATCAATGGTCAAGCCATACGCTTGCAGCCAATGCAACTTAGCATCTTGGCGGTCATGGCTTGGTTTTGCCAGAAAGGCTTGCCTGATTTAAAGGCCCCAAGCAAAGAGGTCGATGATGCCCAGTGGCGCAGAGAAACCTTGAATGCATTGAAACAGGCAATTGGAGAAATGAACATTGCGCCCAGTGTGGATCAGTGGCTCAACACCGCATATCCAGCTGGCGATACTTTTTCTCAGCAATTATCAAAACTAGAGCGCACTTTGCGTGAAAGTGGGTTTTTGCCACTGCGTTCGTTCATACGCCGCAACCATCACGAGCATGGAAATAGACAACGCAGTTACCAACTGGACCTTCAGCCTGAAAATATTTGTTTTTTAGTGAATCAATCAAAAAATGAAACAAAATAAATTTGATATTGTTTTTCACACTCCTGCTTTTCTGGGGGATGCTCAACAAAGCGGATGCTGGCGCACCCCGCCATTCAAAGCACAATTGCGCCAATGGTGGCGCGTTGTGTATTGGGCAAAGCACCACACCAATTTTTCATTGGAAACAATGCGTCAAGCTGAAGGTCAATTGTTTGGAAATGCATGGCTAAAAGATGACTTTCAAAAAAGCCAGGTGAGAATGAGGCTTAACCACTGGCGTAAAGGGACGCTTGAACAAAAGGACTGGGAGCCTGGCGCTCAGGTTGTGCACCCAGAAGTAAGCAAGCCTATTGATAGCCAATTGTACTTGGGTTTTGGACCAGTCACGAATAAAACTGGCATTAAAGCCAATGCTGCAATTCAGGCTGGTGAATCAGCAAAACTTATAATGGCCTACCCTGAAAAGGATGCAGAAGACATTGAACAGGCGCTGCAATTAATGCACTTTTATGGAACGGTAGGCGGCAGAAGCCGCAACAGTTGGGGGTCTTATTCTTGCCTTGCTGTGAATCCAAGCGAACAAACCTTGGCCCTGCCTGTTAGCAAAGATTGGGAAAATTGCCTGAATCAAGATTGGCCCCATGCCATAGGCAAGGATCACAATGGCCCCTTGGGAACCTCTGATCAACTCCCCCACCTCCCGGCAACCAATTGAGCAGTTAAAATAGCGGCAAGCACCCGTTCAACTCGCAGCCCGCGAACATCATGACCCAGACCAGCTTTTCCAGTCTCGAATACAAGCTCAAAAAAAAGCAGACCCGGCGAGAAAGGTTTCTCAGCGAAATGGAACAGATCATCGCCTGGCAAGACCTGCTGGAAGCCATAGAACCCTACTACCCCAACCGGAAAACCTGGCAGGCAACCCATGCCCCTGCAAAGCATGCTACGCATCTACTTCATGCAGCAATGGTACAAACTGTCAGACCCCGCCATGGAAGACGCCCTGTACGAAATCCACAGCATGCGCCAGTTCGCCCGGCTCGAACTCATCACCCACGCCCTGCCCGATGAAACCACCATTCTCAACTTTCGCCACCTGCTCGAACAGCACCAGCTCACCGGCCAGCTCATGGCGATCATCAACAACACCCTGGAACAAAAAGGCCTGCTACTCCAGGGCGGCACCCTGGTAGACGCCACGATCATCCACGCCCCCACCTCCACCAAAAACGCCCGCAAAGCCCGGGACCCGGAAATGCACCAGACCAGAAAAGGCAACAACTGGTACTTTGGCATGAAAGTGCACATCGGAGCCGACGCCCACAGCGGCCTG
>JAAURO010000057.1 GCA_012032215.1 Limnobacter sp. | reverse complement strand
CGAGGCAATGACGGTGATTCTTCGTACCCGAGCGGCGTCTGTTCGCGTTGCTCGATCCGTCGGGTCACAGGAAAGAGCCGCTGTATCAAATGCCGCCGCTGCCGCTGTTTGTCGCACAGCTTGCGTGCGTCAGCCTCGGGATTGCTCGCAGTGCCCTCGACGAGCTGACCGGGCTGGCGCAGACGACCAGACAACGCCCAAGCACCTGCACAACAAGCAGCCCGCGACTACAACCAACACACCAGGCCACCCCTGGCCCGACAGTCAGCATGGGCTCGAAGCCAAACCGTCTCAGACAGCGAAGCCTCACCGAAATGGCTGCGCAGGCAGCCCAATCATCTGCCGAGCACTCACTCAAACCCTTTGCAAGCCAAGCCATCCGTCAACCCACCCATGACTGAACACAACAAACCAGTTCGTGAGTTCTCTCACACACTGGGCCTGGTTAAATCAGTTGTCAATCATTCTGAAGAAAAACTGCCTGCCATCAAGGCATCAAACTGCCAATTCAGCATCAGCTTTTTCGGAAACATTTCTGAAAGCGCAGACATTTGGGACCTCATCGTCGAAAGCGCACAATTTGCTGACCAACAGGGTTTCGAGGCGCTCTGGTTACCAGAGCGCCACTTCAGCGCCTTCGGCGGATTCTCACCCAACCCGGCCCTGCTGGCAGCCGCAGTGGCACGCCAGACCAAACGCCTTCGCCTGTGTGCTGGAAGCTGCGTACTGCCTTTGCACCACCCAGCCAGAGTGGCGGAAGAATGGGCCCTGGTTGACCAACTCTCTGGCGGCCGAACCGGCGTGGCCTTTGCCTCAGGCTGGCATGTTCATGATTTTATTTTTCAGCCCGGAACAGTTTTGACCAAAGAAAAGAGCGGGATGGAAAAAGGCATCGAACAAAATCCGACAATTTGTGGCAAGGCCAAAGCAGTCACCTTCGAAGACGGCCGCAACAACCCGGTGGAAATTCGCACCTTTCCCCAACCGGTGCAAGCCGAGATCCCTTTCTGGATTGCCGCCCTGGGCAACCCAGAGACCTTTGCCCATGCAGGGCGAATCAATGCAGGCATCTTGACCAATTTTATTGATCAGGATCTCGAAAAACTCTCTGGCAATATTGAAGTGTATCGACGTGCCAGAGCAAGCGCCGACCTAGACCCCAACGGTGGAAAAATCACCGTGCTGATTCACACCTTCTTGTCTGAAACCTGCCAAGCCGCCATTGACATTGCCAGAAAACCGCTGACCAACTACCTGGCTTCCTCCCTCAAACTTTCCCAAAAAACATTGAATGCGCAGGCAGAATCCATCGAACTCAGCCAGGAAGATCAAGACTATCTGCTTGCCTCCGCAGTCAACCGCTACATTGAAAAAAACGCCCTAATTGGTTCACCAGAAAAAGCCTTAGGCTTAATCAACGCGCTTTCACAGATTGGTGTCACCGAAATTGCCTGTTTCATCGACTTTGGCATTGACGCCTCAACCATTTTGAAACACCTGCCTCACATAGCGCATTTAAAACAATTGCACCAAACACAGCAAAAAAGCCTCAGCCGAATCTTACGTCAAAAAACGTGTGGGCATCGATTGCACAAACTCGCCAAGTGCCAGCCACAGAAGACCAAATCATCATGGGCATGTTAGAACCGAGTGACCCTAAAGCTTGGCTTGCTTTTAATCTGCGCACCACCTTGAAAGCAGAAGGGCCTTTCAACAGCACCGCTTACCGGTACGCCATTGAAAAACTCATTGCACGCCATGAGGCACTCAGAACCTATTTCGACAGCCACTGTGAAAACCAGATCATCCCTGAAGCCCAAGTGGTCAACATCGACCACATCGACTTTTCACATCTGTCACCAAGCCAACAAGAAAGCGCCGTGCAAGCCTGGTTTGAACAAGAAGGCGACAGCGCATTTAACCCTTACACCGGCCCCTTGATTCGCTCTGCCGCTCTAAAACTGGCAGAACACAAGCACCTGTTGGTCATCACCGTACATCACATCATTTGCGATGGTTGGGGTAAAGGCGTGCTACTGCGCGAACTGGGAGAATTTTATTCCGAGTACCTGCAAGGCGACACCAAAAGCACAGAAAAGCCCATGCAATTTGTGGAATTGCTTGAACGCAAAGAAGCCACGCTGCGTCCCAAAGCAGCGGAGCATCAAGCGTGGTGGAAAGCGCAATTTCCACACACCTTGCCACGTATGAAATTTCACGGCGACCTCGCCCCGCCCGAGGAAAGATCCTATGCAGGCCGTCGCCACAAATGTGTTTTTCCACCAGAACTCATGAAGCAAGTCAAAACCTTTTCTCGGCAAGGTGGAGTCACACCCTTCATGGCACTGATGTCTGCTTGGGGGGTTTTACTGCACAGCCTGTGCAACCAGAACGAACTTGTCATCGGCGTACCAACAGGAGGAAGAACCGAAGACAACAGCCAAGGCAGCATCGGCTATGCCTCCAACTTAATACCGATTCCTCTTCAGATTGAAAGCCAGGCCAGCTGGCGCAATCTGATCAACACTTTACGCAGCACGCTTTTGAAAGCCTTCGAACACCAGGAATACCCCTACGCGCAATTGATCCGTGACCTCGGCGCAGGCAAAAACACGCCGCTGGTGCAAAGCAACTTCAGTTTTGAACAACTGCCCATTCCGGGTTTTGAAGGACTTGAAATTTCCTACGAACCGCAGAATGTCAAACAAGTGCGTTTTGATTTGAGCCTCACCATCAATGAAACAGTCACCGAGGCGCTCACCTATTTTGAATACCGTTCAGACCTGTTTAGTCAGGACAACATTGAAGACATCACCGCACTGTTTTTCAGTGTTGTTGAGCAAATGTGCGCCAACATAGAAGCACCGATCAATGCCCTGACCTTTCACCAAAAATTCGAAAACTCAGCGCACGCTGCACAAAAACCCGAAGCTGAAAACCCAGCGCTTCCAAACACATTGCTGGAAAGCCTATTCAAAACCGATCACAACGAATCTTCATTCATCGCTTTGGCAGACGAGCACAATACCTGCACCCATGCACAATTGTGTTCAAGGGCACTGGCCGTCGCCAGAAAACTGATGCAGGCGGGTGTGGGCCACGCAGACCAAGTCATTCTTGATGGAGAAAATGAAATCTCCACCCTCATTGGCCTGCTTGCCATCTGGCGCATCGGTGCAAGCTACCTCCCCCTTTCCAAAGACTTGCCAAAAACCACCAGAGCGCTACTTATCGAAGAAAGCCGTGCGAAAGCCGTGTTGGGCAACCAAACCATTGAATCCAAATTGCCTTTTGTATCGCTTGAACTGGCCTACAAAAACTCAAACCTCAAAAGCAGCAAAGGTTTGCCAGAACTGTCCGGGCAAGACCTGGCCTACATCATTCACACCTCCGGCTCGACTGGCGAACCCAAAGCGATTGAAGTTGAGCACTGCCAACTTGCCCATTACATTGCATCCATCACATCGCTTTTTTCGATCAAAGCGGGTGACGCCTGTCTACTGCTCTCGCCTTTGCATGTGGATCTGGGCTATACCCTGCTGTTTGCCGCTTTGCACACTGGATCTACTTTGCACATGGCCCCCAAATCGATATACCAGGACCCGGCCAAGTTGGTTGCATTTTGCCAGGCTCGGCAGATAGACCATTTGAAAATTACCCCTAGCCACCTCATGGCCTTGATGGAACACCCCGAATCTCACAAAATTCTGCCCGCCAAAACGTTGATATTTGGTGGTGAATTACTGCCCTGGTCATTGGTAGACCGCATTCGTTCCATCGCACCCGATTTGACCATCTACAACCACTACGGCCCCGCAGAAACCACCGTTGGCGTGTTGTGTTATCAAGTCAAGGGCAACGAAGCAAATCGAGGCAAATATGTTCCCTTGGGCCAGCCGATAGGTCAAACCACCGTGTCGATTGAAAATGCCGCGAGCCAGCGCATGCCCACACTTCTGCCTGGAGAACTACTAGTTCAAGGCCCAGCACTGGCTCGGGGCTACAGCGCAGGCGGGTCTGAGTCAGGCGGATTTACACAGAAAAACGGCCAACGTCTTTACCGAACGGGAGATCTGGTTCGCCAACGAAGTGACGGCATGATTGAATTCATAGGCCGCACGGATAGGCAATTAAAAATCAATGGTTTTCGCGTACAACCAGAAACCCTGGTGGCACATCTCGAAACCCTGCCAAACATCAAACAGGCGGCAGTCAAAGCCAAAAACAAGGAACAGGAAAGTGCCGAGCTATGCGCTTACCTGGTGTTCAAAGACACCACACAACCCTGCTGCCTGGACACCATTCGAAAATCACTGGCAGAGAAAATACCGCAGTATATGATGCCGCGCCACTTCGCCGTTCTTAACAGACTGCCACTGAAAACAAACGGAAAAATTGACCATGACGCGCTGGACGAAAAGGCCACACCCCTTTCAAATGCAAGCAAACCCACCGCCACTTCCAACGAACCTAAAAACGAGCATGAACGCAAATTGCTCAATCTATGGCGAGACATTCTTGGCTTGGAAGACATCGGCACACAAGACGACTTTTTCGACCTGGGCGGCCACTCCATTCATGCCATCAAACTCTCTTCACGCGCACAAATGGAACTGGGCATTCAAATCCCAGTGGCTGCAATTTTTGATTACTCAACCATCGAAGCGCTTGCAGAACAATTCTTCGAAACGTCCGAATCAAATGACGATGTTGTAGTTATGGAGATCATATAATGGCCTATTATCACGCTTATGCTCGGGAACAGTTCCAGCACTGCCCAAACATCCAGTTGCCTGAGGCAACCGATTTTGTCTACTTGCGCGAACATGACCTCACCCTTCATGCAGACAGCCTGGGGCAGAAACCAATCGTGGCAACCCCCACCGCACAATGGATTGACTTTCTCAAAAACAAACTCAATCTAAACCGATTTCGCCCTACATCCGCAAAACAAAAACTTTGCATGGAAACCGCTGAAAGGCCCTTTTCGGATACTCACTGAAGCCCAGGCCCAAAGTTATAACGAATTAGGCTGGGCCGTGATTGAAGACTTTGTCGATACCGACACACTGGCAAGTCTGGTGCGGGAAATAGATCAATTCGAAGAAAAAGTGGAGCGCCAAATGCGCAACCTCTCAGGCGGAAAAGCATTCATTGGTCGAGCCGATGAGATCACCTTCTCCAGCCACCTGGTCCGACACTCCAAATTGCTGCGCAACTACGTCTCGCGACCGGCTTTTCTGGACTTGTGTCTCGACATTTTAGGACCCGATGTGCGCCTCTACTGGGACCATGCGGTCTACAAAAAACCAGGCGTTGAGAAACCTTTTCCCTGGCACCAAGACAATGGCTACACCTTTTTGTCCCCCCAACAATACCTCACCACCTGGACAGCACTGACCGATGCCGATGAAAACAACGGCTGCCTCTACAGCGTACCTGGCATGCACAAACTGGGCACCTTGGAACATACACTGACAGACCTTGGCAACATTTGCTTTGAAAAGCCACCTGTCACCCCTGTTCCAATTCCAGTCAAAGCCGGTAGTTTAGTGATTATGTCGGCCATTACACCGCATCAAACCGGAGCCAACTTCACCCAACAAGTACGCAAAGGCTACGTGGTTCAATACGCACACGAAGGCGCTAAGGCTCATACCGTAGATGCGCACGGCAACCCCGTTGAAAAACCAGCCTGCCAGGAAGACAGGCAGTTTGCGATTTTAAAAAACGGGCAAGCCGTATGAGCGCAATCTCTCGGAGCAACCCCCAGTCGAATCCGCAAAACACAACTGAAACAGCCCCGCACCCGGCTAACTGGCCCTTTGCACTTGAAGAATCGCAATACCGCGAGCTGGAAACAGCCGCCGTACAAATGGCAAAGCTGATTGCCAAAATACCGCTGGAAATATACAAAAACCGCGCAGCAGCTCTGGTTCACGACTTTAAGCTCAGCCTTGGTGAATCTTTCACCGACTACCTGATGCAGTCTGAGAACGCCATACGCCATGCCCGCTTTCGCCCTGATTTTATTCTGACCCACGAAGGTTGGCAGTGTATTGAAGTCAATGGCGGCAACCCTGGCGCATGGCGACTTTCATGCACAGCAGATTCGTACACCAGCAATCCCAAATTAACAGAACAGGCTCATGCGCAATCAGCAAAGCCTTGAATGGGAAAATACCGTGTCGCATTTCTTTCGCCACCTCTGCCTCAGTTCAAACAACACCAAAATCACCAACCTGGCAATTGTTATTCGACACTGCGAACAAAACAGCGAATTCAACGCCGAGCTACGCCAACAGTTCAACCAACTATGCGCGCCGTTGTTCAGGAAAAGAGTGGCAAAACAAGCCATGCGCAGGTGGTGTTCACCAACTACGAATCGCTGACTTATTCCAAAACCGAAGTTAGCTACGAAAAAAACGGTGAAAGCATACCGATTCACGCCGTGATAGAAGACAGCGTAGACGACAGCCCCGCGAGAATGAAAGCCTTCCGTGCCTTCAAGAAAGGGCTTTTTGACTTACACAGCGGCCCCATTTCGGTGTTGATCAACAACAAACTGGCCCTTGCCATCTTGTCAGAAAAAGCCGCCTGGCTCAGCCCTGAAGAACGCCGCACAGTTGAAAAACACATTCCCTGGACACGTCACTTAGCGCACGGTCAAACCAGCGACGAAAACGGACAGGAGATTGACTTACCTCATTTCGTTCGCACTCAGCGCAAGCAGTGCGTATTGAAAAAGCCGTGTCTCACGGCGGCTTAGACGTCATCATCGGTGCCTACACCCCAGCTGAAAGTTGGAACAGCTTGCTTGAACAAGCCGTGCAGGAAGGTGGATGGATTGTGCAAAAGTGGCTGAACTCTGTAGCGGTCTCCAGCATTGAGCCAATGATTGACTCAAGCACTGAACCAAGCAAACAAAAGAACGATGTTATTTTTGGAATGTTTGTGGTCGCAGACAAAGCCATTGGCGGATTTTCACGAATGCTGCCCAAATCAGGTTATCTGCCGATGAGGCAAGAAGAGCAGGATGCGTTAAAACAACTTTCCATCTCCGCAACTGCAAACGCCGATTCTGAAGTCGCACTTTGCCCTATTTTCTACACCCGGAAACAACCGGCACAGGCCGCTTCTGAAGCGTTTCATCGAGAGGGGCACTGAATGTGCCCGTGTAGGCAGGTTTGAGTACCGCCCAGGAATAAACCAAAGAATCTTTCACTTTGTAAAGCACATTGACCTGGGTTTTAGCCAACCAAACGTCAGACAAATCACGCTGTATTTCCAGCGTGACCACTTCCTTGCTGATCCGCAACACAGCCGCCTCTTCAAAACCAAACACATACCCAACCTCAGGATAAATGGCTTTGAACAAAGCTTCTTTCGCTGAAAACACAATGGTCAGAAAAGTGTTGAAATCAAAGTCCGGCGCAAAACCCTTGTCTGAATCAAGCAGCACCAAGGCAGCAACACTTTCAGCCAACTGCGGCGCTACAATCCGTTCAACATCAATGCCAACACTGCGAAAGCCTTCACTTCTCGCCACACAGGCAATAGCCAGATTGTTTGTGTGACTGATCGAACCACAATAGCCAGCAGGCCACACAGGGCAACGGTCTTGACCCTGCCAAACCTGCTCGCTTGCACACTGCCCAAGTTTTTCAAGCGCCAGTCTTGCGCAAATTCGACCAGCCAAGTATTCACACCTTCGTTTTGTGACCATTTTGCCGAAACCCTCAGGCACAGCAACTCCATTTTGGCTGAATGTCTCCTCCTTGATTTCAGACACTGCAAATTCAATCTCAACGACAGAGCCCCCAGAACCCACATAGACAAAAGGAGAAGATCTTTCCTTGTATTCGAACAACGTTGGCCTCTTTTAAGTGAAAAAAAACGACTGCAAGGAAGCCGCGATTACCGTTTACCTCTGGGTGAACGCGCATAACCCATTTCTCTACAACCTTCTTGATTATCTAGCAAAATCACGACAAGGTATCCCAGTTTTCGTTGGTTGGATTCATGACGTTGTGCAGCTTGGCCTATTGAAGGCATTCGCAGTTTGCGGACGTGACTCAAGGCATTTTGATCAAGACCAGTGCTCTGCCTGCGCGCTATTATTTGTTCCGTTCCGTGTGAATAGTTTCCAAAAAGAAGCTGGCCCCTGTTCCGTAGCAGAGACATTTTAGCTACTCTACAGCAACAAGCCAAAGCCCCACAGCAAGCCCCCAAAACCGCACAGGAACAAACAGCATGAGCAACAAAATTCACAGCAACCCCCGCACCAGACCCTGCACACCACCCTCACACCCGAGCAGGAAGCCCTAGTCGTGTTACTGCGTACCACCTTGCTGTTGCCCCCGGGGAGCCTCTGCTCAACTCGCTGTGGCGCGTGAATAGTATATCTGGAAAATCATAAATATTGGCTCATAGATTCCCCGGTTCTGCTTTACTTGCCATGGCAC
>JAAURO010000056.1 GCA_012032215.1 Limnobacter sp. | reverse complement strand
TTGGCGAAATTCCGGCGTGTAGGCGGGTTTGTAATTTGGCATTTTTAGACTCCTTTAACGAGAACATAAGGTGTCCGTCAAATGGGGTCAACTCCACTTCAAGGTGATGCCCAAACGCTGGATTGTCGAACGCAGCTTTGCCTGACTGGAGAAAACCGGCGACTATGGAAAAACTGCGAACGCTGGCGCAACACCAGCCTGCAATTTGTGCATCTCGCCTTTCTTGCTTTGCTACTGAGAAGATCGTGAACACGCTCTAAGCCATTTACGATTTCCAGTCCGTGTCGCTGGCAAAATCGGGAATACTGAGCGACATGCCTGCCCGTATATAACTTCTTTGAGTCAGGCCGTTGGCCTGTTGCAGGTCGCGCACCTGCACATCAATTTTTGGGCAATCTGGCTTAAAGTGTCGCCAGCGCGTACCTTGTAGGTTTTGTAGGGTTTGCTTGGTTGGTAGACCGTGAGTGCGGTTTTAATGCGTTCCTGGTAGCGCATGGGTATAAGAAGCGGGCGCTGCTGGGCGGCGTAATACACGGGTTTTTTAAGGCCCGAATTCAGTACCCGCAAGTGGCCCAAGTCAATTTTAGCCAGCCGGGCAATTTCGCGTAAATCGACGTCTTGCGTGGGGCGTATGCCCACAAAAAAAGGCTCGTTGGCAATATTGGGCAGTTGCAACTTGAAACGCTTGGGGTTAAGCAGCAGGTTTTTAAAAGCTTGCAGTTTGGGCAAATACACACGGGTTTCGTAAGGCAGGTCGAGGTGAGCCAGCGTGGGCTCTTTGCCTTGCAGTTCGGCTTTTTCAACGGCTTTTTTGATCGAACCTTCGCCCCAGTTGTACGACATCAGTGCCAGGTGCCAATCGCCGTGCATGTCGTAGAGGTAGGTCAGGTAATCGAGTGCGGCACGGGTTGATTCAATGAGATCGCGTCTTTCGTCTACCCAGCGGTTTTGGTTTAGTTCAAAATGGCGGCCCGTGCTGGGAATAAACTGCCACAAGCCCGAGGCGCTGGCCCCGGAATCGGCAAACGGGTTGAACTTGCTTTCCACAAACGGCAGCAGGGCCAGCTCGGTGGGCAAGCCACGGCGTTGGCACTCTTGCACGATGTAGTAAATAAAGGGCTCGGCTTGTTTCAGGGTGTCGACTACCAGGCGTGGGTGGCGTGCCATGGCTTGTTCAAGCTGCCTGGTTTCGCGGGTAGATACATCTGGAATCGAAAAGCCCACACGCAGGGCGTCCCACACAGTTTGCGGTTCAGTGGTTAAGTCCAGTGGCACCAGTTCTGGCCATTCGCTGACCAGCAAATTAATGCCTTCGTGCCGGGTGGGGTTAGAGAGCTGTTTGCTGGAATATGCCAGCTTTTCAGCCATGGTTTGCAAGTTTGTGGGCTCTGCCGCGTGGGCCATTGTGCCAATGCCCAGGCCCCAGATGCACACAGCCAGGGCAGAGGTTGCCAGCAGCGCTGTGCGTGTGAAGGCAGGGGCAGTCGCGTTCGGAATGGTGCAGTCATGGTGTGCTTTTTGTGCCAGGGAATGGGAATCCTAGGAGCAGTTACAGGGTTGGTCAATCGGGATATTGCCCAGTATCGCCCAGCGAAGGGGGTAAAATACCTCAAAAAGACGCCCAACAAGTGGGGTTAATTACTCAATTCAGTATTGAATGTCAGAAATTGTCTTTCAGGACGCGTAACTTTCCGAGTTCTTCGGGGCTTGTGGCCAATACAAAAACATTGCTTTGCCTTTCGGTGGCCAAGGTGCTTGGCACGGTGCTTTTGCCCAGTGCACGCTGATGTTCTGCGTGTTTCAGCCGTGTTGATATTGCGTGGGCCACTGCTTCACTTTGCTGAACGGTTTGGGCAAAGCGCAGGTTGTCCAAGGTGTATTCGTGGGCACAAAAAACCAGTGTGTGGCCCGGCAGTGGTGCAAACCTGGCCAGTGAAGCGAATAAATCGGCGGGGGTGCCTTCAAACAGGCGCCCACAACCGCCTGCAAACAGGGTGTCGCCACAAAAAAGCCAGCCGGGGTTGGGTATTGGTGTTGCCTGAGTGGTTCCATCAGTGGCTGCATCAGTGGCTGCATCAGTGGCTGCATCAGTGGCCTTTTCTGTAGGGCCAGGGTGGCACACAAAAGCCAGGTGGTCACGGGTGTGGCCCGGTACTTCCAGGGTGTCAAAGGCCAGGTCTGCAATCTCAAAATTACTGCTTTGCTGCACGGTTTCTGTAATGTGTGGCACGCGCCCTGCTGTGCTGCCAATCACCCTTAAGCCGGGGTGACTCTGGAGAAGAAGCGGCAGACCTCCTGTGTGGTCGGCGTGGTGATGTGTGACCAAAATGGCAGTAAGATGAAGGTTGTGGGTTTGCAAAAACCGCTGCACAGTGCTGCCACACCCCGGATCCACACAAATGGCTTGCCCGGTTTGGTGGTTGGCAATAACCCAGAGGTAATTGGTTTCAAAGGCGGGCAGTCCGTAAACCGACCAATCCGACAATGTAGAAGCAAGAAATGATTCCATGTGAGCCCCTTGAAGATTTAAGCGAAGAGCAGGCCGCCATGTTAGCACTCCAGGCCTGGTTGAGCGGTCCGCCGGGCCATTACTTTTTAAGCCGGGAGCAGGCTTGGGCTGATTCCATCGTGCCTGATATTTTTGGTTTCAGGGCGGTGCAACTGGGCACACTGGGCGTAAACGCCCTGCGGGAAAGCCGCATTCCGCACCGGGCCTACGTGCAACAGGAGTTGCTTGATGGCCTGGCTGGCCAGCACCATTTTTGTACGCCCGATTGTTTTGCGCACTACGAAGAATTGCCTTTTGAATCGCAATCCATCGATTTACTGGTAATGCCCCATGTGCTTGATTTTGCCCAAAACCCGCACCAGGTTATTCGCGAGGCCGAGCGGGTTCTGATGCCCGAGGGGCGGCTGATTATTACCGGCTTTAACCCTTTTTCACTGTGGGGCTTGCGCCATGCGGTGTTGGGCAAGCGTTGGCCAGTTTGGCCCAGGGGCAGCAAGCCAGTGGCTATGCCGCGCCTGAAAGACTGGCTGAAACTGCTGTCACTGGAGTGCGATGCGGGGCGGTTTTTTTGGTTATCGCTTTCCGGCTTTTTCTGAAAAAGGTTTAAGCCGCATGGCTTTTATGGAAAAAGCAGGCGATCGCTGGTGGCCTTTTTGTGGGGGCGTGTATTGCCTGAGCGCCATAAAAAGGGTGCGTGGCATGCGCTTGGTTGGCCCAGCATTCACGGTGAAAAATCCTGCTGTGAAACAACTCAAGCCCGTGGCCCAACAGTTGGTCAATAAAACCCCTACAATGTTGGATTAAATTTTTTGGTTGTACCACGTGACCCAGCCCGTAACACCCACTTCCATGTCTGCTGTTCAGATGTACGCAGACGGTGCCTGCAAAGGCAATCCTGGCCCCGGCGGCTGGGGTGCCTGGTTGCTGTGCGGTCCGCACACCAAAGAACTGTGCGGTGGCGAAAACCCCACCACCAACAACCGCATGGAGTTGACGGCGGTCATAGAGGGCTTGAAAAGCCTGAAAAAACGCTGCAGCGTTGATTTGTATGTAGACTCCCAGTACGTAAAAAACGGCGTTCAGGAATGGATGCCCAAGTGGAAGCTGAATGGGTGGCGCACGTCAACCAAAAAGCCTGTCAAGAACGTTGATTTGTGGGAGGCACTGGATGCCGAGGTGGCCCGGCACGTGGTGCGATGGCACTGGGTAAAGGGGCATTCTGGCAATGCAGGCAATGAAAAGGCGGATGAACTGGCCAACCGTGGCGTGGCGCAGGTGCTGTAAGCCCGACCACGAATCAAAGGAGCATAAAGCGTGCGATATGTAGTGCTGGACACCGAAACCACCGGTCTTGAATGGCGCCAAGGCCACAAAATCATTGAAATTGGCTGCGTGGAAATGATGGGCAGGCAGGTGGGCAGCCGGCATTTTCACGAGTACGTGCACCCCGAACGCGAAATCGACCCCGGAGCGCAGGCCGTGCACGGCATTTCGCTCGCCCAGCTGGAGGGCAAGCCAGTGTTTGGGCAGGTGGCCGATGCCTTTCTGGAATTCATTCAAGGCTCCACGCTGATTATCCACAACGCCTCATTCGATTTGGGCTTTCTGGATTACGAGCTGGGCCTCATCAAGAAAGGCCGTGTCACCGATTACGTGCACCAGGTGATCGATTCCTTAGCCATGGCGCGCGAGATGTTTCCCGGCAAGCGCAACAACCTGGACGCGCTTTGCGAGAGGCTGGGTGTGAACAACGCGCATCGGCAATTGCACGGCGCCTTGCTCGATTCGGAAATTCTTGGCGAGGTGTACCTGGCCATGACCCGCGGGCAAGACAGCCTCACCATTGAAACCGCGGGCACACATACCCAAAGCGCCGAGGCCCAGGTGTCGCTGCGCAACCTGGTGTTGCCTGAGCCACAGCCTTCGGAGCCTGAGCTGGCTGCACACCACGCTTACCTGAGGGAGTTGCAGCAAGAGTCCAAAGGCAAATGCATTTGGCTGAACAAGGAAGCAACATGAAAAAATGGATCGCATGGAGCCTGGCTGGGGTGGTGGGTGTGCCGCTGGTGCTGGGTGCCACGGCAGCAATTCTGGTGAACACGCTGGACCAGCAAGCCTTGCTGAACAAGACCTCGGTGCTGATGCACAACAAGTATCAGCGCAAGCTGGTGTTTAATGGCCCGGTCGATTTAAAGTGGTTTCCCTCTATTGGGGCTGATTTAAGCCAGGTCAGCTTGTCTGAACCCCGCAGCGAAGACGCATTTTTAACGGCTGACAAGGTGTCGGTTTCCCTGGCGTTGTGGCCCTTGCTGCACTCTGAGGTGGTGGTCGATGCCATAAAGGCCAAAGGCGTTTCCGTGAAAGTGATTAAAAATGCCGAGGGCACATACAACTTCAACGACTTTCTGAATCCCGTGCCGGTACACGGCGCTGAACCTGAAACCGGGAGTGGGCGGGGCAAGCCCTTGGATTTTTCGGTGTCAGCGCTTGATTTATCCGACATCGATTTGCGCTACCACGATGTGCAACAGGATTTAGAAGCCAGCCTCACCGGTTTTTCGCTGCTCACCGGGCGCATTCAACCCGGCGTGCCCACGCACATTGCCTTAAGGGGCAAAGTGACTTCCAGCAAGCCACAGGCAGATCTGGATGTGCAACTGGAAACCGCGCTGGAGTTCGGCCTGGGCAACAACGTGTATGCCAGTCTGGATGATTTGAAACTTGCCGTGATGGGCTTGTTAAATGGGCAAAAAGCCAATGTGTCGGTCTCTGCCAACGCCTTGAAGCTGGGCCAGACTGCTGCACAGGGCGGGCGCCTGGCGGTTCAGTTTAGCCTGGATCAGCCGCAGGGCAGGGTGTTGGGTGGCAATCTTGCCTTGTCGGAACTGGCGGGTAATTTGCAAGAAGCACTTGCTGCACAGCTTGTGGCCGATGTAAGCCTGAAAAATGCCAATCGCACGGCGGCGCTTGAGCTGAAATCGCCCGTACGTGCCCACCTGCAAAACCAAACCTTGGAGTTGCCCGGGTTTGCAGGCAGTTTGAAGGTTACCGACCCAGCACTGCCCAAAGTCAGCACCACGGTGCCTGTTACCGGCAAGCTGTTGGTCAACAACAAAGCGCAACTGGTCAATGCGCAGCTGAGTTCCAGCTACGAGGGCACCGCCTTCGATGTAAAAGCCGAACTTACCAATTTTGCCAAGCCGTTTGTAGATGTGGCGCTTCATGCCGACACCCTGAATGTGGATGCGCTGTTTCATCCTTCCAAAGCGGGCAATCAGGCAGCAGGCGCTGGCGAGGGCTCCGCTTCTGGCAGTGCCAAAGGCAGCAGTGCTTCGGCAAAAACAGCCAGTTTGGACAACACCCCCATCGACTTAAGCCCTTTGCAGGCCATTTCTGGCAATTTCTCCCTGAAAGTGGGCAGCGTGCAGTATTCGGGCGTGCATGCCCGCAATCTGAATGCCCAGGCAGTGGCTAAAAACGGCAGGCTTACGGTTTCTCCGCTTAGTGCCAATTTGTACGAAGGCAGTACCAAGGGCACGCTGGTGGCCGATTCCAACACCCGGCAGTTTGCCATTAAACAGGTTTTTAGCGATGTGCAAGTGGCTCCGTTGCTCCACGACCTGCTCGATAAAAACATGGTTTCTGGCAAAGGCGATGTCAATCTGGATTTGACAGCACGCGGCAACACCGTGGGCGATCTTAAACGCAGCCTGGATGGCAGGGTTTCTGTGGCCCTGAACAACGGCGCAATCAAGGGGTTTAACCTGGCGCAGTCGTTGCGAAATGACTAAAACCTGTTTTCTGATACTGCCAGCAACGATTCTGGTCAGGTAGACCCCACCCGCCAAACCGATTTTTCTTCGTTGGCCGTAAGTTTTGCCCTTAAAAATGGTGTTGCCACCTCCAACGATTTGAAAGTCATGGCTCCGCTTTTCAGGATTGGTGGCAGTGGCCAGATTGATTTGGTGCAAAACAACCTGGATTACACCGCCAACGCCACTGTTGTGGCAACCAGCACTGGCCAGAATGGCAAAACACTCGGCGATGGCTTAAAAGGGCTTACGGTGCCCGTGCGTTTGTATGGCAATTTTGGTGCCCTGCAATACGAGGTGTTGCTGAAAGAGCTGGCCAAGGCTGCCGTTGGAGCCAAACTGGACGAAGTAAAAAACCAGGCCAAAGCCAGAGTGGACGACAAAAAGAGGAACTAAAACAAAAGGCGCAAGACTCAGTAAAAGACGCCTTGAAGGGTTTTCTGTCCCGGTGAACCAACAAGTCCTTGCCTTCAAAACGCAAGGCCAACGGCTTTACCCCGTTCAGCGTATATACTCATCTCAAGAGCACCCTGTTAGAACCATGAGGACGCGATGCGCAAGCACTTTACCGTTGAGGTGTTGGGATGCAGTGGCAGCATTGGAATACCCGGAGAAGGTACCACCAGTTTTCTGGTTGACGATGACCTGCTAATCGATGCGGGCACTGGCTTGTGCCAATTGGCGTTTGAACGCCTTGAAAAAATTGATTCCGTACTGATTACCCATTCTCATCTGGATCACGTTTGCGGGCTGCCCTTTCTGGTCGATACAGTAGGGGTAAAGCGCAGGGCACCTTTGCAGGTGTATGCCCAGCAGGCCACTATCGATGCCCTGAAGCAGCATATTTTCAACGAACAAATCTGGCCCGATTTCGCCAGAATTCCCACGCCTCAAAATCCGGTCATGCAGTACCGAGTGATACAACCCGGAGTAGCGGTAAATTTCGATGGCAGAAACGTGCTTCCCGTGGCTGTAAACCACACTGTGCCTGCGATTGGCGTAATTATTGAAGCGCAGTCCGGGGGCTGGGCGTTTTCTGGTGACACACACGAAACAGAACAGATGTACAATTTGCTCCGCTCTAAAACAGGCATAAAATATTTCGTGGTGGAGTCCGCTTTCCCAGATCGTGAAAGGTGGTTGGCTGATTTATCGCGCCATCTTTGCCCGGAATTGCTGAAGCAGGAACTCACAAAACTCAAAGAGGGCATAGAGGTGTGGATAACCCACCTTAAACCGAAAGCCCACCGCGAAATTCGAGCTGAATTGGCGAAAATTGCACAGGAAATGGGCACCGAAAAAGCGCTTCACATTCTTTCGGCCGGTAAAACATTCAGGGTTTAGACGCCCCCCATAAATAGAACAAGCACTCAACCAATGACAATCCCAAAATTTGCACGCAAAGGGCTGGCAGGACTTTCTGTGTTACTGGCCTTTCCCGCTTTAAGCGTGGGCCAGGATTCGGCTCCCTCTACACCTGTGCCGCCTGCTGCGGGCCCCACCAATACACAACAACCCTTGCACCCAGAGCCTGCGAAATCAAGGGCCTACGTAGAACCTGCATTCACTCTTTCTGGTTTTACCGTGGAGGGGCCAGAGCTGATTCCCCGTGAACGTGTAAACGAGGTTCTGAGCGGATTCGTTGACCGGCCCATTACTTTTTCTGAATTGCGCACGGCAACCGTGGCGGTAGAGCGCTTGCATGCCATTGCTGGCTACGAGGTGGTGCGCGTGATTGTGCCCGAGCAGGAACTGAAAAATGGCGGCACGCTTACGTTGCAAATTCTGGATGCCCGCCTGGATGTGGTGTCTACCCAAGGCAACGAGTTTTTCCCTTCGGAACAAATTCAAAAAGAACTGTATGTACTGGAGCCCGGTATTTTGCTGAACACGCAAGACATGGACACCAACCTGCGCCTGGTCAACGACAACCCTTCGCGCACAGTGCGGGTGGCACTGGAACCCAGCGACAAGCCCGGCCTTGTAGATGCCAAAATTAACGTCAACGACAGCAAGCCGCTGGTGGCTTTTGCCACCCTGGACAACACTGGCACCAATGCCACTGGCGATTTCCGCCTGGGGTTGGTGTGCAGCACAATAACCTGTTTGGTCGTTCGCACAGCGCCACACTACAGGTTTTAAGCTCGCCCGGCCAATTGGTCGGTATGTAAAGGTGTATGGCCGTTACTTACAGCATTC
>JAAURO010000055.1 GCA_012032215.1 Limnobacter sp. | reverse complement strand
CGACTTGCAGACTGGAGAGATAAAACCAGCTTTATCATCCCATAAAAACTCAATTTTCATAATTCAGTTCTAATATTTTGGGTAGACAGTAGTTTTCGGGGTAAGCCAGCCTTCAACATTAACACCGCTGGGTGTTACACCTGTCCATTTGTTTCCAGTAATTGTCTTATTTTGATACGCAGCATCTACCTCTACTTTGATTCGATCCGCTGACCAAGAGTCTGGAACATGGTAGAAACACCGCCGTTATTAGTTTTAGGTAAAAAATGACCCGGATTATTTGGATCTGGAACTTCGATGAATGACACGTACGCCACCGGAAGCCGTTGAATGACCACCCACTACGCTTCCATTTGGCTTAATTTCAGCACTTAAAATATGACCATCAAAATCTATTGGTGCCGTGACGCTGCCAACCCTTTGAGTAGCTTCCTCATTCAAATCCGAATCTTCCCGACCCTTAACTGGCCGCTTAATCGGCAAGCCTGCCTCAGCATCGGCAGCACCTGGCTGTGTCCCGGGGTTTGCTCTATCATTCTGAGTCTCATCTCGATCTGTTTTACCTTTGTTCTTTCCCCCCAGCTTACCCCTCGCCGCCGCACTCGCCAATCTATCGTAGATTTTACGCAATACACGAATAATGCGGGCCGAGAGCCTACCAATCAGAGCGATGTTTTTGATAAGTAAAAGTCCACCAGTTGCCACTGCCAGCAATATTTCCATGCCAAAGTAGCCAGCGAACTTAAACTTGTCTGTTTCTGTAATGGTTTCTTTCATGCCTTCACAGAATTGAGAGAACATCTCAGCACACTGCCAGTCTTGAAGAACAGTATTGAGAATTTTGGCTCCCTCTTCGAGTTTGCAGTGAAAATCATAGAGTGTTTCTCCAGCATTTACACCAATCGAACGAAGCTTTTTCGAGATTCGTAGAAAATCGTCACTTGTGATCTTTTTGTTCCAATCGACCATGGCAGTGAAAGCCTTTCTCACAAAGCTCACAATAACTTTACCAAATTCCCAAAGCTCTACCAGACAACCCCATGCACCACTTAAAGTTGCCCCGGTTCGAATCAACGTACGCATGGCCACGTTTTCCTGATACAATGTATGATGTTGGCCTTCGAATCGACGCCATCTGGCATCTAAAATTTCGGCCAGAGCTTCAGCCAATTCAGAACGTATATTGTCTAGCTCATTTCCTGAATAAGTATTGCCAAGGGAAGCACGCCATACAGGATGTTTAGGATCTGTCAAGCTAAGAGTGTTAAAACGACAGACCATTAGAAAATTTAGTCCATAGGCCCTGAGATAACCGCGGTGAACAGCATCTCTTAAAGGCGAGCCATCATCCCCAAACCAGCCTGAGCTTAGCCCATGGTCTTCCAATTGAAAGTGTTCATACAATTCCACCAACATCGGGTCTTTGCCATCACCGATGTCGTCTTCAAAAAAATCAGCCAACTCATCATCAGAAGAAGACTCCCGATAAAGCTTCCAGCGTGGCACGCCACCCTCCACATAGACCATGGGGTCTATGCCAGGGCCGGGTAAGTCAACTGGTATTAATCTAGCTGATACTAATGTGCCCATTGCCTGCCCATCAGTTGATGTACACCTTGCCAGCTTTGATTACAATTTCAGAGCCAGTCATGTGAATGGTGCTTTCGCCGACCTGAAGGGTAATGCTTTCCCCGGCACTGATAACCAGGTTCTTGCCCACTTGGTGGGTTTCATCGGCTTGAACCTGAATACTTTTGTTGTTGAGCACCAGTTCATCCATGTTTTTTTGAGCGCGAATAAAAAGCTGTTCCTGGTTGTGTTTGTCTAAAAAGCTGATTTCATTGAAACCGCTCAGTGTTTCAGCGGTGTCACCTGGGTCTACGGAGCGGGTTCGAATACCGCTGCGTAGACCTTGTTCGCTGCCAAAGGGTGAGGCGTGTTCACCGTGGGGCAGGGAGCCAAGCACAAAGGGTTTGTCGGGGTTGCCGTTTTCAAAAGCAACCACCACCTCCTGGCCAATGCGGGGTGTGCTTTGCAAGCCAAAGCCGGGGCCGGAAGAAGGATTCATCACCCGCAGCCAGCAACTGGTGTTGGCATCGTATTGGCCTTCGCGGTCCCAATGGAATTGCACTTTAATGCGGCCCAAGCCTTCGGGGTCTGTAAACGGGGTGCCTTTTACGCCGCTGCCTGTGACAAAGGCGGTTTGCAGACCTGAAATTCTGGGTTGGGTGCCCACGGGTGTTTCAATCACGCCCTTGGGAACAGCCCGAATGGTCGCGCTGGCAGAGTGGCTTTGCTGGTCAACGGTTAAGCTGGTGGAAAGGAGTGTAAACAGTTTGCCGCTGTCGCCAAAGGTGGTGTTGTTGGTTGCACGGTTCACAGTGAAATGGTGGCCGGGTGCCAGGTGCAAATAGTTGCCGCTGCCCACCCAACTGCCAAAACGGGCGCTTTGGCGTTGGTTCAGGCGTTGGGTTTCGTCTTGACCATCGTCGTTTGCATCAAATACTTCGCTGTAGCGGTAGCTGCTTAGCGTGCTGATCATCGGTGTGTTTTTGGCTTGACCTTCTACCGAGGCTGCGGGTAAAAGTTGTTCATTGGGGGTGTTGTAGTTGTAGCCCCTTTGTTTGGCATTGCCTACCACGAAGTTTTTGGACATACTCCAGTCCACCAGGTGGCGGTGGCTGATGGTTTCGGGTTGAATCAGCAAAGGGTTAGGGGCAGCCAAATTGGGTAGACGCTCAGCGGTGTCGAACAGGTGAAGGGTGTGCTTGTCAGCCATGTGGCTGAAGTAGTAGCCAATGCCTTCCAACCTGCACAGGCGGTGAAAGAAGTTTACTATCGATTCATTGTATTGCACCCAGAATTCACGCTTGGCATGTTTGCCTACTACGCCGGTGTCATCAAAAACGGCAATGCCTATGGGTTTAAAGAGTTCTTCAAACACTTGTTTTACATTTTTCTCTTGAAAAATTCGGCAGTCAGACACGCCGTTGAGTAGGGACAGCCAAGGCTCAACGGTAATTCGGTAGCGGGTCTGCTGGTTTTCTGCGCCCCGGCCCAAGTTGGCAAATGCGGTGATGTATCCGTTAAAAAAGCGCGGTGTGGGTGTGCCTTGTTCCAGCAACACGGTGGCTTTAACACCGACCATGTGTTCCGCATCCAAATCGTGCAGTTTGTTGGAAAAAAAATTCACCTGATATTGAAAGGCTTTGGAAAGCTTTTCATGAAGTTCTGCGCGTGTGGCAATGAAATCATTTTCTCCATAGCCATCTATGTAAATACGCAGCATGCGGTCGTCTTGGGTTTGCCCACCCGTGAGTGCACCTGCAAGGGCTGGGAAGGCGCTGGCAGCCGGTGAGGCTTTTGCTACAGGGGCCATGGCTGCAGCGGCTGTAGCCATCGGTAAATAGTTGCTGATTGCAGAACTGGCTGCACCCAAACCAGCTGCGCCTGCTCCGGCTTGCGGGAGTGATGGCACTTTGGGCATTTTAGGCACTGCCGGGGCATCAAGCAGTTTGCGTATGTCGCTGTTAATTTTATCTACATCGGCCGCTTCTAAAATTTCCCGCTGCGGTCGCCAATGGGCAGCTTAAGCCTGGGGTCGCTGGGGAAAACCTGTTTCAAGCGGGGGTCGTTTAGGCTCGTGACCAGTTGGCCGTTGTTCAATTGGCCTGCCAGTTGTTTGGCCAGTTCTTCTTTGGAGTACACACTGTCGCCTAGCCTGCGGCCCACTTCGTTGTTCCACAGGTCCATTCGGTGTTCAAAGGGGTCGTTGGGGTGTTTGGGGCCAAGTTCATGGTCATTGCCAAATGTTCGGCCACAAACTGGTTGTCTGCGGCCAGTTGGGTAACGCGCCCGCTGGTGTAGGCATGCCGAAAGGCGTCCAAGGCATTGTTATGGCCCTGGGGAATGAATTTTCCTGCTGCATTTTTGCAAGACTTTTCCGGTGTGCTGCTCAAAAAAGCCGTAGGCTTCTTGCTCAATGTTGCGTTTTAAGTCGCTTACCATTGACATGACGGTGTGTCCTTCTTTTATTTGGCCGATAAAAATTCAATGGTGTTGGAATAACCGGGGTATTTTTTCTTGATCACAATGGGATCTGCGCTGGTGATGCATTGTTGGTCCAGCGAGCCAGCCACATAAGCTTCATCCACAAAGTAGTCTGTGTAATCAAATTCAAAGGTCACGGTTTTTTCACCGGTGTTGAATTTGAGTGTGAGTTGATCATTTCGCTCAAAGCACAAAGTGTCCCAGGCAAAGCTGGCCAGCTTGCCCGCCACCACTTGCACAGATTCTTTGTCACCGAGTAGGGCGGTGATGTTGCTTTTAAATTCTTCCAGCGCTTTTGAGTTCGACATGCTACATGCTCCTGTAAAGAGTAAGCCCAAAAAGGCCAGTTTTTGAATGTGCGCAATCATTGGAATTCTCCTTGCATGGGGTCTGTGTCTCATACTCGGTTTGTGTGTTTTTATGTATTGCTCACACCAGCACCGCAAGTGGTGCCAGTGCTGTTTACGCCAACTTATACTTTCTTGTTGGTTGCGGTGTTAAAGCCAATTTTCTCTGGCGCTTGGGCATTGCCATCGTTGTCATACGGTGTGTGTTCAACGGTGAATTCCACAAAGGCCAGGGTGATGTGCTCAACTGGAATGAGTGCTGTGCCTTCTTTGTTTGCCACAATCTCAGTTCTGTAGTTGCTCACCAGGGCGTTTTTCAGGGTATATTTCAAATAGGTTTCAGAGCCTTTTGTGCCCTCACCAGTTCTTGTAACGTCAATTTCAACGTCTTTGCCTTTGCCACAGCAGGCAGCCATGACCAGCTTGGGCGTGGCTTTGTCGGCTCTGCGGGTGATGGTTAGATCGCTCACAGTGGCATTGCCTGCTTCACGCTCGCCTTCAACGGCGGTGTCGGAGTTGATGTTGCGCTGAATGCCCCATTCCATGGAGTCTACGCGCATCCAACCCTTATGGCCTTCGTCAGAGGCTTGGCCTTCAATACCGTCGTATTTAATAAAAACACTCATTGATTTTCCTTTATAAGAAAGTTAAGTAAAAAAGCGAGTAACGTAAAAGTGTTATCCCGCCGGTTGGGTTAAATCGATCTGCCATTGGTTGTGTTTGTCTAACGTGACTCGCACACATTCAAAGGCTTCTTGGTTAGCCAGGGCACTTAACAGTGCTTCTGACAAATGCGGCAGCAAATGCTTGTTCAAACGCGCTGCCACCATGCGTGCGCCGGTGTCAGATTGTTGGCACTGGCTCACAATGGCTTGCACCACCTTGTCATCAAAGTGGATGGGCACTTGGTATTGGTGTTTAACCCGTTGGCTCACTTTCGCCAACTGTTGGTGGGCGATGTCGGCCAGGGTGTCCACACCTAAAGGGTAATAAGGCACCACGGTCACACGGCCTAGAAAGGCGGGTGAGAAGTGCTTGCGCAAAGCAGGTTGAATGGCTTCTAATAAAGCTTCAGCTTCGGGTGCGGTTTCGGGGTCTGCGCACAGGGCTTCAATTTCTTCGCTGGCGGTGTTGCAGGTCATCAGCAACACGGTTTGTTTGAAGTCTACGTCACGGCCCTGGCTGTCTCGCAACAGGCCTTTGTCGAATACCTGGTAAAACACATCATGCACAGCCGGGTTGGCTTTTTCCAGTTCATCGAGCAGCACCACGCTGTGGGGTTTGCGGCGCACGGCCTCTGTGAGTAAGCCGCCTTTGTCACTGTCTTTGTAGCCAGGGGGGGAACCCATGAGCAGAGAAACCTTGTGCGACTCTTTAAACTCAGACATATTCAACACGGTGAGCTGTTGTTCACCACCATACAGTTGCTCCGCCAAAGCCAGGGCTGTTTCTGTTTTGCCCACACCGCTTGGCCCCACCAGCATGAACACAGCCAGGGGCCTGCTGGGGTCGTTGAGTTTGGCCTGGGCATTGCGCAGGGTTTGGGCAATGGTTTGTATGGCGGGGTTTTGGCCGAGAACCCGTTTGCCCAGTTCGGTGGGCAGGCTGAGCACACGTTCAAGATCATTGCGGCGCATTTGACCCACGGGTATGCCTGTCCAGTCGGAAATGACATCGGCCACCACCTGTTCATCCACGCATTCATACACCAGGGAGCGTCCATCGTGCAAAGTGTTTAGGTTCGCTCGGGTTTCTTTAATCTTGCTTAAGATGGCTTTGCGGTCTGCTTCGCAGAGGGCGTCGCCTTCCAGGCTGCTGCGCAGTTCTCCAAGTTGGCGCAAAAGGGTTTGCGCCTCTTTCCAGCGCTGGGCTTCAGCTTCAGTTTGTTTTCAACATCGTTTTTTTGCTCTTTCAGTGTGGTTAGGCTGCTGCTGAGTGCAAAGCCTTGAGCCACTTCGTTTTGCAGGCGTTTAAATTGTGCAATGAGTTGATTTTGCTCACTTTGAAGTCTTTCCAAACTGGCGGGTATGGCCTGTAAGCTTAAATTCACCCGGGCGCAAGCGGTGTCAAGCACGCTAACACATTTGTCTGGCAATTGGCGGCCATTCAAATAGCGTTTAGACAAGGCCACGGCAGCCACTACGGCTTCGTGAAGAATGCGCACTTCATGATGTTTTTGCAGGCGTTCAACCAAACTGCCCAACATCATGATGGCGCGTTGCTCATCCGGCTCATCAATTTGAATGACTTGAAAACGGCGTGTGAGTGCTGCATCGTTTTCAATGTATTGCTTGTATTCAGACCAGGTGGTTGCGGCAATGGTGCGCAGTTCGCCACGGGCCAAGGCGGGTTTGAGCAGGTTGGCCGCATCACCTTGCCCAGCTGCCTGCCCTGCACCAATGAGGGTGTGCGCTTCATCAATAAAAAGCACAATGGGTGTGGGCGAGGTTTGCACTTCTTTGATCAAATTTTTGAGGCGGTTTTCAAACTCGCCCTTTACGCTGGCACCAGCCTGCAGCAAGCCGAGGTCAACGCTGTGCAAAGCCACATTTTGTAAACTGGTGGGTACTTGCCCATTGGCAATTTGCACTGCCAAACCTTCAACCACAGCGGTTTTTCCTACACCGGCCTCACCCACTAAAATTGGATTGTTCTGTTTGTGGCGGGCCAGCACATCAATCATTTGCCGGACTTCTTCATTGCGACCTACCACCGCATCTATTTTTCCAGCCTGGACCAGAGCAGAGAGGTTTTGGGTAAAGCGGGCCAGAGCGCTGCCCTGGTTTGATGTGCCGAGCGTTGGTGCGGGGTTGACTTGCGTTTCTGTCAGCCATTGTCGCAGGGGCTGCCCTGTGAGTGCGGACCAGCCCGGGTGAATGCGTTGCAAGCGGGCACGAATGGCCTGGCCTTCTACCATGGCCAGGAGCATGTGGGCGGGACGCACTTGAAGGGCTTGAAATTCGCTGGAAGCCAGCATCCAGGCATCAAACAACAGGCGCACCAGATCGTGATGAATTTTTGGGTAGCCGTCACAACCGGTTTGGCGTGATTCCATCCATTGGTCCAGTGAAACACGTAGCTTATCCGGGTTGGTGGCTTGCAGGGCGACAGACATGTCTTGATGCTCCGTGTTGAGCGCAGCCAGCAGCCAGTGGGCGATGTCCACATCGAAATGGCTGCGATTGGCTGCCAAACCTACTGCGGATTCAAAAATATCCCGGGTGTCACTGGACAATTGTTTGATAAGTTGATCAAGCTCCATACGGGTTCCTCGATGACGGTGGTGATGACACTGAAAACTGGCCGCTTAACCGGGCATGTTGTTTGGCGTGCAGCCACGTGCTGCGTTGCAGTTGCATGCCCAGACCCAAGGTGGGGTAAGTGGTTTGTGGCGATTCAATATGACCCACCAGGCTCACTTCGATATGAGTTGGCACATAGGTTTGGATAATCTCGACCAATTGGCTGTACCGCTCACCCCGGGTAAGAGTGCCTGGTAAGTGGCGTAGTCAACTGGCCCCAGGTGCAGGGTGACGTGGTGACTGACGTCCCAGCAGCGTTGGCCCAAAATAAGACCTTTGCCGAGCACAACCGGTGTTTGGCCCAAACGGATGCGGGCTTGATTGGGTAGGGCCAACCATTTGCCAACAAATTGTTGGGCCTGAACCGGCAGTTCCAACCAGTCGGACAACACGCGTTGCAGGCTTTCAGCACAGCGGACTCTGCGGGCGAAATGCCCGGAATAATACCGTGGTGCGGGGCTGGTGTGGTCAAAGGGTTGACCCGCAAAGCTTTGGAGCAGGCGGGTAATGGGGTCTTGGGGTAAGTCGTTTTGTCTGGCTTGTACACACAAACGGTAGTGCGCCCAACTGCGATAAAGCAGCACGAGTAGGCGGTGATTCAGGATGTCTAGAAAATCGGCCAGCCCGGTATCGCCTTCGCGCAGACGGGCCAGAACTTCCTGGGTCATGTGGTGGGGAAGCACACCCATGGTGCCTGTTAAGCCCATCACATTCACATAGGCTGTGGGGGGCGAGGTGCGGGTGTCTACTTTTTCAATCGGCCGACCCGGGAACCCAAGATGCTGCACCGCTTTGAAACGCACGGGCAGTTCAAGCGCGGCGGTTTCGTTCGCTT
>JAAURO010000054.1 GCA_012032215.1 Limnobacter sp. | reverse complement strand
CAAGTCCCTGGAACTGGCAGCCAACAAATACATTGCACGACATGAAAACGATCCAGATTTCCATGGCAACTTCCAAACAGGGGGCCTTGCATCTACTGCATTGGAATTGTTAACTGGCCACAAGGCAGAAGCGCTATCACCCGAGGGTAGCGCAAGTTTAAGCCTTTTTGGTAGCAATAAAGAACAAACCAAGGAAGAAGTGGTAATCAATTTTTTGGGAACTCACGAAGACAAATTGGATAGCACAGCCATTGTTTTTTCGGCAGGTGTTGATCCAAACACAGGTTTACCAATCAGAAAAGACTCACCCGTCAGTGCAGGGGCACACGAATTTGTTATCACCAACATTGATACCAAAGCTGGCACCGTGACATTTGTCAACCCTTGGAACACCTCCAAGCCCATCACCATGGATATTGATGAATTTGCAAAACTGCCCAATTTAATTGAGACAGTTGATTTATAAAACACTATGTGGCGTGAATTGGATTGACCCGTTTACGCTGCATCGATTACTTTATTAAGCACACACTGCCCGACACTCCGACTGAAATCTGGCTTTCTCCGCCAGATGCGGCCACTTCGGCGGTGTCAAAGCGCTTGGCCTGCAGGCTCATGGCGCGCGGTGCAGCTATGGGCATAGGCCTGTTGCCAGAATCGTTGACGCTGATTTGCCCAATCCGATAGTGTGCATAGCCCAATTCTTTTGCTACCCGTTCTGCTTTTTGCCGGTAAGCGGCCAGCGCATTTTCCAGCAATTCGCTTTCAGTGCGTTGCGCCAGTTCAGGGCTGATGGAATACACAATGGATTGCAGGGCAAGCGGCTCTTCAATTTGAACTTGCCCGCCCTCTTCTTTCAGGGAAAGCAGAGTTTGTTCAAAGCTTAAATCGCCCGTGGCGCGCCAGTGGGAAATTTCGCGGTTTTTGTCGTACACCGGGTAGGTTTGAATATTGCTTCTTACATTGCGCAGGGCTTTTTTACTTTTTATTTTGCCCAAAGCGGCTTCCAATGCTTGATTTACCGCTTTTACTGCCAGCGCTGCGCTTGGCTTTTCAATTTGTACCTGCCAGTTCATGCCAATCAGGTCGTTGCTTACGTCGATGGAGGCTTCTTGCTGAAGGCTGACCTGAGGAAGTTGTTCGCAGTCTTGGGCTGCGGCTGAAAAAGGCAGCAGTGCTGCTCCTGCACAAAAAGTGGCGAAAAAATGTGCTCCTTGTTTCATGCGTTTAATCCCAGGCTGTCTAAATATTCATCGTAGGTGCCGCGATAATCCGTGATTCCCGTTTCAGACACTTCAAAAATACGTGTGGCTACGCCGCTGATGAATTCACGGTCGTGTGACACCACAAACACCGTGCCTTCGAATTTTTCCAGGGCGTATTGCAAGGATTCAATCGATTCCATATCCAGGTGGTTGGTGGGTTCATCCAGCAGCAACACATTGTGGCGGCCCAACATGAGGCGGCCATACACCAAGCGGTTTTTCTCGCCCCCCGAGCACACGCTCACTTGCTTGGTAATGTCGTCGCTGCCAAACAGCAAACGGCCCAAGGTGCCGCGAATGGCCTGGTCGTCGTCGCCTTCCTGGGCAAAACGCTCTACCCATTCGGTGAGGTTCATGTTTTTTTCAAACTCGGGGCTTACATCTTGCGCCATGTAGCCGCAGTCTGCATTTTCTGCCCATTTCACCAGGCCGTGGCTGGGTTCTAAAACCTGCGCCAGCATTTTAAGCAAGGTGGTTTTGCCTACACCGTTGGCGCCAATAATGCCGATTTTGTCGCCCGCTTCAACCATGACTGAAAAATCACGAATGACCTTTAAGTTGTCGTAGGATTTGGTGACGTGTTCCATTTCAACGGCCAGGCGGTGCAGCTTCTTTTTCTGCTCGAAACGGATAAACGGGTTTTGCCGCGAGGAAGGCTTGAGCGCAATGGCACCCGATTTCAGTTTTTCAATTTGCTTTTGGCGAGAGGTGGCTTGCCGTGCCTTGGATTTGTTGGCGGCAAAGCGGCGCACAAAATCCTGCAATTCGCCGATTTTTTCTTTGGCACGTGCATTGGCAGCAGCCGCGCGTTCGCGCGCCTGTGCGGCTGCCAGCATGTAATCGTCGTAGTTGCCAGGCACTACTTGCAAGGTGCCGTAATCCAGATCGGCCATGTGTGTGCACACACTGTTTAAAAAGTGGCGATCGTGGCTGATGACAATCATGGTGCTGTCGTACTGGTTCAGTATGTTTTCCAGCCAGCGAATGGTGTTGATGTCCAGGTTGTTGGTGGGTTCGTCGAGCAGCAGTACATCGGGCCTGGAAAACAAAGCCTGCGCCAGCAATACCCTAAGTTTCCAGCCCGGGGAAATTTCCTGCATGGGTTGCTGGTGCTGCTCTACGGGAAACCCCAAACCCAGCAGAAGTTCGCCGGCGCGGGCTTGGGCTTCATAGCCACCAAATTCTGCAAACACGGCTTCCAGCTCGGCTGCGCGCATGTAGTCTTCGTCGGTGGCTTCGGGTTGTCGTAAATGGCATCGCGCTGGCTCATGGCCTGCCACATTTCGGTGTGGCCCATCATGACGACATCCAGCACACGGTGTTCTTCAAAGGCAAACTGGTCTTGGCGCAGTTTGCCCAGGCGGATGTTGGGATCGAGTGTGACACTGCCGTTTGAAGGCTCTAAGTCGCCGCCCAGAATTTTCATGAGTGTGGATTTGCCACAGCCATTGGCACCGATCAGGCCATAGCGATGGCCATCGGCAAATCGGGCATTGATGTTTTCGAAAAGAGGTTTGGCCCCGAACTGGATGGTTAGATTGGCAGCAGTAAGCATACGATTAGGGCTTTAACTCCAGAAAAGCAGAAAAATTGGTATGCGTAATACACAGAAAGCACACCGAGACATTGGCAAACAAAAGCCCCCAGATTCTACTGACTTTTGGCGAAAATGGGCGGCAAATACATCGGATTTCAGGGTTTTTCCGTTAAAAAACAAGCACCACAAGCCACACAACCAGAGCGGCCAGAATGGCAATCAGCACTGCCGCTGAACCGGTGTCTTTGGCTTTTTTGCTGAGTGCATGGTGCTCTGGGCCAATTCGGTTGATGGTTGTTTCTATGGCGGTGTTTAAAAGTTCAACCACAAGCACCAAAAACAGGCTGAGCAGCAGCAAAGCCCTCTCTGCGGTGCTTACCTGCAGCCAACAGGCCAAGGGCACAAGAACCACCAGTGCTAGCACTTCTTGGCGCACGGCTGCCTCGGTAAGCCAACTGCTTTTAAGGCCCTCCCAAGAGTACTTTGCAGCTTTAACAATGCGGCCAATGCCGTTAAGGTTGGGTTTTATTGCCATGTTTTCTTAATCTTTCCTTAAGGACAGCGGTTTACAGTGCACTGCCGACAAACAGCCTCACATTGTAATGCAGAATCTGTAATGCAGAACTCCTTCCAGCAAACGCCCTCTTTTTCTCGCCTGTACGTTTTACCCACCTTGCTTGCATGCTTGTTGTTTTACCTTTTTTACGTTCAGCACCTTGATTTTGCCGTGGCACACTGGTTGTACGCGCTGGAAGGCCAACAGTGGGCGTTGACCAATCACTGGTGGTTCAAGGGGGTTATGCACGATGACTTGCGCCGCGTCAACAATGCCGCTTTGCTGGCTTTGTGCGGGTTCTGGTTGATTACTTTGGTACGGGAAACAGCAGCGTCACCGAGGTTTAAGGCTTTAAGCAGGCTTCTTGTGAGTTTGGTCCTTAGCTATGCGATTGTGGCAATTGTAAAGCGTTTGTTGCCCGCCGAATGCCCTTGGGATTTGCTACAGTTTGGGGGCAACAAGTTTTTTGTCAGTGTATTTGAGCACCGCCCCTCTGGTTGGCATGCCACGCAGTGTTTTCCTGCTGGGCATGCGGGCATTGGGTTTGCTTGGTTGGCGTTGTATTACTACTGGGCAGACATGTGCCCGGCGCGGGCAAAGTGGGGGGCATGGATTGGCTTTGTGCTGGGTGTGGTGTTGGGGCTGGGCCAGCAGATACGGGGGGCGCACTTTGTGTCGCACGATGTAACCACGGCCTGGATTTGCTGGAGCGTTGCCACCTTGGTGTATTTTGTGGGCGTTAATCGGGCAGCACGCTTTGATGCAAGCTGCATGTCCAACCGGGGTGAGCAGCAGCCGCTGTGGCAGAAGTAAGCGGTGCTGCCTGCCTGGGCTTTACTTCCAAGAGACCCTGCCCGCCTTGAAACCAGCACACCTTGGGGTGGCAATGCCCAAACGGAAAACCACTGAGTACTGGCACGCCGGTGCGCGTTTGCACCAGTTCCTGCACGTGTGCAAAGGTGTAATTGGTGTCGTGGGTGTTTGCACGAAAATCGCCAAACTGCCCCAGCGCCAAGGCTTGCTGATTGGCCAGAATGCCTGCCTGCATCAGTTGTAGCAACATGCGTTCTACTTTGTAAAGCGGTTCGTTAACATCTTCCAGAATCAAGATGCCATTGTGGAAATCGGGTTGCCAAGGCGTGCCCAGCAGGCTGCAAATCATGGCCAGATTGCCACCCCAAACAGGGCCGGCCAGGCTTAGGCTGTTGTGCCGCAAGGTAAAAATGTCTGAGCCAGGCATGTGCCAATCAATGCCGACATGGCCTTGCCACACGGCTTCATCAAAAGCCTGTTGGGTGATTTCTGCTGTGCAATTGGGCTCGCCAAAGTCGAAGCAGGCCATGGGGCCATGCAGCAGGGTGTAGGGTTGTGCACCTTGTGCCAGTAAAGCCAGTTGCAGAACGGTTACATCGCTGTGGCCCACTAGGCAATGCTCGTAGTGGTTTAAATGGCTGGCCAGTTTGGGCAAGGGCAAGTCGCCTAAAATGCGCGTTAAGCCGTAACCGCCCCGTGTGCACACAATCAGGCTGGTTTGCGGCAGGCCCATGGCCGTTTCCAGGGCGGCAATCCGCTGCGTATCGGTGCCTGCAAAGCGCTGGTGACGCAGACGTGTGTTGGCGGGTTCGATAAGGGGTAGGTCGTAGGCGGCCAGGCGTTCTATGGCCAGCTTCAGCCGCGCTTCTTCCAGAATGGCTCCGCTGGGAGAAAGCAGCGTGATGGTGTCGAATTCGCGGCTCAAACGGGCTCCTGTTTGTTGGGGGGCGTGGCGGATTGCCGATAGGCTTTCTGTTGGGTGCGCTTGTGCGCAAAAAAATCGGTCAGCAATTTTTTAGACTCTTCGGCCATACAACCGGTTTCGAATTGGCAGGCGTGCCAGGCGGGCGAATGCGCTACCAAACTGACTGTGTGTTTTAAGCTTTGGTTGAAACGGGAATCGTGGGCGCCGGTAACCACCCTGCCCACTCGCGCATGCAAAATGGCACCCAGGCACATTATGCAGGGCTCCAGCGTGACGTACAAGCAGGCCCCGCTCAGGCGGTAATTATTGAGCTGTGCGCAGGCCTGGCGAATGGCATTTATTTCGGCATGACCTGTAGGATCGGTGCTGTGAATGGGGGCGTTGCCCGCTTGGGCAAGCACGCGGCCCTCGTGCACGAGCACGGCACCAATGGGCACCTCTTGCCGCTTGCCTGCGCGTTCGGCCTGTTCAAGAGCCAGCTGCATCATGTGCCTGTCGGTGCTGTTTTCAGCCCAGGCAAGTACAGGAAATTTGGGTGTTTCGAGCATAGATTATTGCTTTAAATAACAAGCGCCATATTGCCAGCCATCGTTGTATTCAATTTGATGCACTTTACTACTGCCATCGGGTTGGGTGATTAAACAGAACTCGCCTGTAACGACTTTTCCTTGACCGTTAAAACTAACCCATGCAGCTGCTGAATAGACCACGCCTGGATTTAATGGCAGTGCTGGTTGCCTGACCTCGGTATTTGAGAATTGGGTTGCATAAAGCAGACATTCATGAAACTCGTATAAAGTGCCGCGTTGTTCTGGTGCCGAAACTACGCTCCACACCAAAGCATTGTTCAGAAATTTTTCTCCTACCTGTATGGGTGTGCAGCACAGGAGGCGAGCCAAATCCCAGTTTGGTACCAAGTGTTTTCTCAACGTTAAAACAAGGCGTACCTTTTTTGCTTGTGACTTCAAGACTTTCAATTGATGGTGAGGCGAATGCAATGCAGGAGAAACCTAAAAAAAATAAAGACCAAGACAGGTTGGCATATCTAGGGAGCCTCATTTCCGTCACCCATTTTGGCTGCAAAGTTTTCTGGTGGATTGCTTTTTTCTGAAGGATTTTTATTGAATTCAGAGAGTACAATTTCATATAAATCAATAATATGTTGGGTTTTCTCGTATTTTGTTTCGTACAATTTTGATGACTCTTTTAATACATTTATGGCAAAATAGTCCGCAATAATATTACCTTGTGCTTCCATGTTGTAGTCGCCAAATTTTCTGTTTTATCTAGTGTGGTATGTTCCGTTCCGTGTGAATATATTCCAAAAAGAAGCTGGCCCCTGCTCTTTATTGGGTAACCAAGCTGGTATTGCCAAACGTGTGTCATTTCATGAATAAACCAATGTTTCTTGAAATCATTTTCCTGGGAAAAATCTTCTTTAAAGTGCTTTTTGTTAAAATACATTTCCCCATTGGGAGTCATGGCTGTATCGTCATGTTGCAAGCCAAGCCACAGGTATTCTGCGTTGTGTACTTTAACCCGGCTGTAGTCAATCGAATCCTGAAAGACCGTTCGGGCCATGGCAATTTCACCAGCGGTAAGGTTTCTGGATTCACCTTCGGGAGTAGTTACCTGTTTAACTGAATAACCCACATCCGTTGTAGTGGTCACCACGTCATTCAACGCCAAAACAAGGGGTTCTGAGGTCTGGTTGCCTTCAAAAGCGCTGCAGCAGGCCAAAGGCGGCGTGGCGTTTGGGTTTAACTGAATGTGCGAAAGGCGCTGTGCCTTACTGGTGCGTATACGCCGGGTTTTGCCATGTTCATCCAGGGTGCCAAAGCGGCTGGTGCCGTCTGTCAGGTATACCTTGTAGCCAACGTGTGCCACGGGGTTTTGGTGCACGGTAAGCAGCTGCAACTGCTCATCGTAGGGCGGATTTTCCAGAAACGCAGGTTCGCCGGTATGAAATGCAGGCACTGGATTGGCAGACGCTAGCAAGGTAGCCCCGCAGGCGGTTTTATCGCCGTGCAGGGCAAAGGGCATGCCCTCCTCAAAAAACAGGCTGCTTCCCTCTACAATGGGAAAGACATGGGGTGGGCACAAAGGGCAGGAGGTGGAATCGCCTTTGCGTGCAAAAGCCAGATTGCCTGCGCCAAAAAAAGCGATTCTGCTGCCAGAAATAACCTTGCCGCCGTGCGAGGTGGAATCACCCAGCACCACTTGCGCTTTGCCTTGTACCAAGGGCCTGTTTGACACGCCAGATCTCCACAATTTCGAAACGCTAGAATAAAAACCACACCTGTTTGTTTACATTGCGCCGAACTGAGTATTGCATTCAATACCTGCACGATGCACAAAAGCAGCCAAACACCGGAAATCTTTTTAAATTTAAAATTTGTAAACAACCACTCCCAGCACAGCCAGCACTACGCAGCCCCAGCCCAAGCGTTCCACGTATTTCTGAAGCGAAGCCTCCATTTTGGGGCCTCCCCACGCCATTAAACCGGCCACCAGAAAAAACCGCAAGCCTCGCGACACACAAGAGGCCAAGAAGAATGGCAGCAGCGCCATGCCCGCTACCCCGGCTGCAATGGTAAACACTTTGTAGGGAATGGGCGAAAAGCCTGCTACCAACACTGCCAGCACACCCCATTGCAGAAACCAGGCTGAGGCAGTTTGGTAGGCAGACCACCACGAAGAACTTGCCAGCCAGGATTCGATAAGTTCAAACCCAAATGCACCAATAAAATAGCCCAGCAAACCACCCATTACAGAAGCTGCAGTGGTGAGAAGTGCCAGCCAACGCCATTTGTCAGGCCTTGCCATGGCCATGGGGGCCAGCATGACATCGGGAGGGATGGGGGAAAAAAGACGATTCGGCAAGGAAAGCGCACCCAAAAACCACATCGCCTTTGGGTGCCGGGAAAAGCCATGGTGCGCTTATACAGTGGGGCAAAAAGATTCATTCTGGTTGTGTGCTTTATGAAAGTGTGTACTTAGCTGGGTGTTTTTCCAAAAATCTGGTGGGCAGCGGCCTGGCGGATAGCCACCATGGCCGGGTGGCTCATGCGCCGGTCGGTGGTAATGGCGTACAGTTCTTCAAGCACAGAGTCAGCCTGGCCGATGGTGCAAACATCGTATTGTTTGCACACATGGCTGGAAATGGCCGTGGGTGCTGCAAAAAGCCCGGCGCCGCTTTGCCCGAATGCTTTAAGCAGAGCGCTGTCGTCGAATTCGCCTACAATGTGGGGTCGTATGCCAGACTTTTCAAACCACTGCTCAAGCGCTGGCCGTAGCGCAACGCCTTCGCCTGGCTGAAGGATTCCCCCTTCCTGTACGCCCCGATCGTCTACCCGGACGAGCAGTCAACCGCCGAGGTCCTGAGCCACCTCGCCGACGAGATGGACCAACGTTACCGGCTCATGGCCGAGTCGGGTCGGACACCCTGGCCGAGCATGTCCGCCGCAACGGGTCACCGCTCCCGAGGATCGTCTGCGTCTGCGACGAGTATGCCGACCTCCTCCTGAAGGACC
>JAAURO010000053.1 GCA_012032215.1 Limnobacter sp. | reverse complement strand
TTCATTCACAAGCAACACACCCTTAAATATGATCCCCAACACCCCCGCACAACCCATCCAACGCGCACTGCTTAGCGTATCCGACAAAACCGGCCTGCTGGAATTTGCCCAAGCCCTGGCCGCCCGCCACATCGAAATTCTGTCCACTGGCGGCACCGCCAAGCTGCTGGCTGAACACAACGTGCCTGTTAAAGATGTATCCAGTTTTACCGGGTTCCCGGAAATCATGGATGGCCGCGTCAAAACCCTGCACCCCAAGGTGCACGGCGGCATACTGGCGCGGCGCGATTTACCAGGCCACACCGAAGCCATGGCCCAAAACGGCATTGAAGGCATCGACTTGGTAGTCGTTAACCTGTACCCCTTCGAGCAAACCGTAGCCAACCCCGATTGCACACTGGAAGACGCCATTGAAAACATCGACATCGGCGGCCCCACCATGGTGCGCGCAGCGGCCAAAAACCACGCCCACGTAGGCATTGTCACCGATGCCACCGACTACCCCCGCGTGCTGGAAAACCTGGCCGCCAACAACGGCGCATTGTCGCACGGCCTGCGTTTCGACCTGGCCATTAAAGCTTTTGAACACACGGCCGCCTACGACAGCGCCATTGCCAACTACTTCGGCAAAAAAGTAGAAGCCCGCAAGCCAGTGGGCACAACACCCACCACGGGGCACACCGATTTTCCGCGCACCATCAACCTGAACTTCCAGAAAGTGCAAAACATGCGCTACGGTGAAAACCCCCACCAGAAAGCCGCCTTCTATACAGAACGCAACCCGGCTCCCTGCTCTATTGCCGCCGCCATTGCTGCAGGCAAACAACTGCAAGGCAAAGAACTCAGTTTCAACAACATTGCCGACACCGATGCCGCCCTGGAATGCGTCAACACCTTTGTAAAACCCGCTTGCGTAATTGTGAAACACGCCAACCCCTGCGGCGTTGCAGTCAGCCTGGAAGGTATAGCCACAGCCTACGAACTCGCCTTTGCCACCGACCCCGAATCCGCTTTTGGTGGCATCATCGCCTTTAACCGCGAACTCGACGCCACCACCGCCCGCAGCATCATCGACCGCCAGTTTGTGGAAGTCATCATTGCCCCCTCGGTTACCCGTGAAGCACTGGCCATCACCGCCAGCAAGCACAATGTACGCGTCATTGAATGTGGCCAGCCCAACCCCTCCTCGCCGGTGCTCAACACCCTCACCGCCGGTCTCGACTACAAACGCGTTAACGGAGGCCTGCTGGTGCAAGAACGCGATACCAAACTGATCACTGAAAATGAACTGCAAGTGGTCACCCAACGCGCCCCCACCGAAGCCGAAATGCACGACCTCATTTTTGCCTGGAAAGTAGCCCGTTTTGTAAAATCCAACGCCATTGTGTACGCCAAAAACCGCCAGACCATTGGCGTAGGCGCAGGCCAGATGAGCCGCGTTAACTCTGCCCGCATTGCCGCCATCAAAGCCGAGCATGCAGGCCTTGCAGTGGCGGGCTCAGTCATGGCCTCCGATGCGTTTTTTCCCTTCCGCGATGGCATCGAAAACGCCGCAGCCAACGGCATACGTTGCGTCATTCAGCCCGGCGGCTCGATTCGTGATCACGAAGTTATCGCCGCAGCCGATGAAGCCAGCATGGCCATGGTATTTACTGGAGTGCGCCATTTCAGGCACTGATCCAGCATTCCGGCAAAGCCCGGCCAACCCGGTCATGCGCATTCTGGGCATCGACCCCGGTTTGCGCATAACCGGCTACGGCCTTGTAGACGTGCAAGGCAATAGCTACACCTATGTAGCCAGCGGCGTGATTCGCATCCAGCAGCGAATGCCCCACTGCCCGACCGGCTGCACACCTGTTTGCAGGCTTGCTTGAACTTGCCACCCAATTTAAACCGCACGTAGCCGTGGTAGAAAAAGTGTTCGTCAATGTAAACCCACAATCCACCCTGCTGTTGGGCCATGCCCGAGGCGCAGTGCTTACCGCGCTTACCCACAGCGGTCTGGCTGTTTCCGAATACACTGCCCTGCAAATCAAACAGGCCATTGTGGGTAAAGGCAAAGCCAGCAAAGAACAGGTGCAGGAAATGGTAAAAAGGCTGCTTGCCCTGCCAGCGCGGCCCACCGCCGACGCCGCCGATGCCCTGGCCGCAGCACTTACCCACGCTCACACCCACAAAATGCTTGGCGCACTGGCGCACAGCACCCTACCCCACAGCCTGTTTAATACGCGTGTCAGAAAAGGCCGCACAAGCTGGAAATAACTGGTATTCTATACAGCATCATGATTGGCAGACTCAACGGACACTTACTGGAAAAAACAGCCCCCTGGGTGGTCATCGACTGCGCAGGCGTAGGCTATGAAGTGCAAGTACCCATGAGCACGTTTTTTCACCTCCCAGAATGCGGCCAGCCCTGCATGCTGCACACCCACCAGGTTATTCGCGAAGACGCGCATCTGTTGTATGGTTTTTCCACCGGCCAAGAGCGCAGCGTCTTCCGCAGCCTGATCAAGGTAAACGGCGTAGGGCCCAAAATAGCACTGGCCGTGCTTTCCACGTTAAGCCCCAACGAATTTCTGCTCGCCATTCAAAGCCAGGAAACCGTCCGGCTGGTGCAAGTGCCCGGCATTGGCAAAAAAGTGGCCGAACGCCTGCTCGTAGAACTTAAAGGCCAGTTTTCTGGCTTGGGCAATGCCGCCGGCCTGGCCAACACACAGCCCCATGTGCTAAACCCAAGTGATGAAATCAGCCAGGCCCTGGTGGCCCTGGGGTATTCTGAAAAAGAAACCCAGGCCGCCTGCAAAAACCTGCCACAAGGTAGCACCGTCACCGATGGCCTGAAGCTGGCTTTAAAAAACCTGGCAAAAAGCTAAACCATGATAGAACCCGACCGCCTTCTCAGCCCGGCTGCCAGCACCCCACAGGAAGAAGTCTTTGAGCGCGCCCTGCGCCCCAAACACCTCGATGACTACGTGGGCCAGCAAAAAATCCGCGATCAACTTGATATTTTTATTGCCGCCGCCCGCCAACGCCAAGAAGCGCTCGACCACGTGCTGCTGTTCGGCCCGCCCGGCCTGGGCAAAACCACACTGGCGCACATTCTGGCGCGCGAAATGGGCGTCAACCTGAAACAAACCTCCGGGCCGGTGCTGGAACGCGCCGGAGACCTGGCCGCCCTGCTCACCAACCTTGAAAAAACGATGTCCTGTTTATCGATGAAATCCACAGGCTGTCACCCGTAGTTGAAGAAATTCTATACCCTGCCCTCGAAGACTACCAAATCGACATCATGATAGGCGAAGGCCCGGGCGCACGCAGCGTCAAACTCGATTTACAACCCTTCACACTGGTAGGTGCCACCACCCGCGCGGGCATGCTCACCAACCCGCTGCGCGACCGCTTTGGAATTGTGTCCCGTCTGGAATTTTATTCCCCCGAAGAACTCGCCCGCATAGTAACCCGCTCTGCCGGGCTGCTCAACCTGCCCGCCGAAGCACCGGGCTGCCTTGAAATTGCCCGCCGCGCACGTGGCACCCCACGCATCGCCAACCGCTTGCTGCGCCGGGTGCGCGACTACGCACAGGTAAAAGGCGAAGGCGTTTTAACGGTGGACATGGCCGACAAGGCGCTCACCATGCTGGATGTCGACAACCAAGGCCTCGACCCCATGGACAGACGCCTGCTACAAGCCATTATTCACAAATTCAACGGCGGCCCTGTGGGGCTGGAAAGCCTGGCCGCCGCCATCGGCGAAGAAAAAGACACCATTGAAGACGTGCTGGAACCCTACCTGATTCAGCAAGGCTATGTGCAACGCACACCGCGCGGGCGCACAGCCACCGCAAATGCCTATGCGCATTTTGGATTGGTGGTGCCTCATAGCCTGCCTGGTACTTAAACCCCATAAGCAGCGATTGCCCCTTATATTGCTGTCCTGTACAAAGTCGTGTACAGCAATTAAACGGTGGCTATCTGCAACTTCTTATCTGCTATAGCTGGAAAACCAAAATATGGCATAGTCTCCCAGTTCTGCTTTCTTGCCCTGGCAGTTGGGGCATAGCGCGAAAGAACCGGGTTTGCGCACCTGGAGTTGACCCTTTTTAACGGACAGTTTTTTCACTGAACCGAGAGATCTTCGGCATTTGTAGTTTCTTCGAATTCTATCGCTGTATGATTTGCCTCCGTGAGTTTCTTTTCAAAATTATTGGGTGATAAATATCCAAGTCCTGAGTGTCGGCGCTTTGGGTTGTACCAGGATTCAATCCATGTGAACACAGCAAGTCGTGCCTCGGTTTTGCTTTTCCATGAACGTCGATCAATCAATTCGCATTCAAGACTTGCAAAGAAGCTCTCGGCCATGGCGTTGTCGTATGCATCCCCGATGCCACCCATGAACGGCCGAACACCCATTTCCTTGCAACGTTTGCCAAACTCAATGCTGGTGTATTGACTGCCCTGATCGCTGTGGTGGATTACTTGCTCAGGTTTCGGGTAATCAGCGCCATATTCAAAGCGCTTATTACCAAGTCAGCCGTCATGCGCTCACCGAATGCCCAACCCACCACTTTGCGACTGCACACATCCAGAACCACGGCCAAACCCAGATCAGCCAATTCCTTTGCGATGCGGATCCTGCCGTAACTTGAATCGCTCATTTCATAAACGCTCATGATTTGTTGAGCCAACTCGGCGTTGGCAATTGCTCGGGGGCTGGGTCTGCGATTAACCCAGTCGTAATAGCCACTGTGTGAAACCTCAAGGGTTTCACACAGGGTGCGGGTTGGGAATTGGGCCCGGTTTGCCTTGAACAATTGGTACACCTTGCCAATCAATCGTTGTTGTTTGCAAACCAGGCCGTAGCCTTTGCCAAGATGTCCCGTTCCATTTCCACGCGCTTGAGTTTCTTGCGTAGTTCAACAAGCTCCTGACGCTCGTTAAAACTCAATGTTGATCCGCTATTGGGTGAAGGTGGTTGTGCTGATGAAGACTGTTGTCCGGGGCGATAACGAACACCAGCATTGCGACACCGCGTCAAAATCGAAGTGACGTGGCAACCGAACTCCTTGGATAACTGGGTGGGGCTGCGGCCTGCTGCAACCAATTCGACCATCTGCTGAACAAACTCAGCAGAGTATGCAGGTTTGTATTGTTGGACCATCTTTGGACTCCTTTATCGAGAACATAAGGGGTCCGTTAAACGGGGTCAACTCCACTTGTTTGATGCATACTAAGTTCTCGGTTGGTGCGTAAAGCCTGAGCCAGCTCCAGCACCGCGGTGGCATAAAAAGAAGACCGGTTGTAGCGGGTAACCACGTAAAAATTGTTGCCGCCCACCACGTAGTCGCTGGGGCCTGTGCTGCGCACCAGTTCTATGAGAGCAAGTTTTTCGTTTTCCAGGGTTTGGTGCTTGAGTTCCAGCCCTTGCTGAACCATTTCCTGGGGGGTAAAGGTGGGCACAATATCGGGCGCAAGCAAAGTGCTTAAGTGCCTATCCTGCTTGATTTCCACAGGAATCAGGGCCGAAACGCCCGGTTCCCAGCCATGCACTTTCAAAAAATTGGCCACACTGAAAATGGCGTCTGTTTTGCTGCCAAATAAATCGATGATTCCGTTGCCATCGCCATCAACGGCGTAGGCTTGCCAGGAACTGGGCATAAACTGGCCCAAGCCCACGGCCCCAGCATACGAACCTTCTACCTGCAAGGCATCCAGGTGGCTGTTTTCAGTGAGCACAATAAAAGCCGCCAGCTCTTGGGTAAAAAACTCGGAGCGATCGCGTTGCCCTGTGGGGTAATCAAAGGCCAAGGTGGCCAAGGAATCAAGCACACGGTTTTTGCCCAGATGGCGGCCATAAATGGTTTCTACACCAATAATGGCCACGATGACTTCGGGCGGCACGCCAAACTGTTGCGAAGCCTGGTTTAAGGCGGTTTCATTGTCGTTCCAGAATTCAATGCCTTTTTCGATGCGAAATTTTTCCACAAAGCGCGAGCGGTAGCGGTCCCAATCGCGCACGCCGGGCTTATTGGGTGGTTTTACCGCTTTCACCACATGCGGCAAGTACCGGGCTTCTTTCAGAAGCGCCAGAGTGCGTGCTACCGGAATGTTGTGCTGCGCTTGCAGTTGTTGGGCCAATTCCATGGCTTTGGCGCGCTGGTCGTAGTTGCCCTCGGCGTGTGCGCTGTGCAGTACGCAAAACCACGCTGCGAACACAGCAAAAAGACCCGCCACAAAATTTCTGCAAAAAATAGCCATTGGTGTGTGCCCGATTTTGTACGCTCGCAATTCAGTTGTTGTTGGCTTCCTCTGCCACCACATCGGGGCCAAGGTGGCGTACATCGCGGCCCTTGACCAGATACACCACGTGCTCGGACATGTTTTGGAATGATCGCCAATGCGTTCAATGGCTTTGGCCACAAACAGAATATCAATAGACCGGGTGATGGTTCGGGGGTCTTCCATCATGAAGGTAATCAACTGGCGCAAAATGCCTTTAAACTCATCGTCTACTTCAATATCTGCACGCACCACCTCGGCGGCCGACACCGCGTTGACGCGGGCGTACGAATCAAGCACTTTGCGCAGCATGGCTATGGCGTTTTTGGCCATATGCTCTAAATCCACTTTGGGCACAAAGTTACGGCCACTTTCGATGATTTTCAAACCCATTCGTGCCACTTTTTCGGCTTCATCGCCGATTCGCTCTAAATCGCGAATCATTTTAATGGCCACCAAAATAGAGCGAAGGTCGATGGCTGCAGGCTGCCTGCGCGCCAGAATGTGGTTGCACAGTTCATCGATTTCCATTTCGGTGCGGTTGACTTCCGCTTCACGGCGAACGATTTCATGGAATACCGCACCATCGGTGCTACTGCCCAAGCCATCTATGGCACACACAATCTGGCTTTCTACCAGACCACCCATTTGAAGAACGCGGGTGCGCAAAGACTCTAGCTCTGCATCGTATTGTTTGGAGGTGTGTTCAGTCATGTTGTTTTAACCTAGGCCTTTGCAGGAAATTTTATTTCACGAATTTGCCACACCATTGTGACAAATTGTTGTCGTTGGTGCCAGCAGAAGTTTTTTAACCTCTTGCCCGCTGCCTATCAGGCACACGTCTGCCCCACGCCGCGCAAACAAGCCGTTGGTAACTACGCCAGGCCACTGGTTGATTTCAGATTCCAGTGCACAGGGATCGCTGATGTGTAAACCCGATACATCCAGAATGTCGTTGCCGTTGTCGGTGACAAACCCTTTCCGCCACACGGGCGTGCCACCCAGGGCTTGCAGTTTTCGGGCAATGACTGCGCGCGCCATGGGTATTACTTCTACCGGCAAAGGAAAGTGCCCCAAGGTTTGCACCAGTTTGGATTCATCGGCAATACACACAAACGTGCAGGCAGAATCAGCCACGATTTTTTCGCGGGTCAAGGCACCGCCGCCGCCTTTGATCAAATGAAAAGCGGGGTCGATTTCATCGGCTCCGTCTACGTAGATGTCCAGGCCGGTAATGTCGGCAAGCTCTACAATGGGCACTCCGATGTCGCGCAGTTTTTTTTCTGATCGCACTGAAGAAGACACTGCGCCCTTCAGCGCCATGTTGGCCTCGGCCAGTGCATCAATGAAGCAATCCACGGTGGAACCGGTGCCAACGCCCAGAATGGTGCCGGGCTTTACATATTCCAGCGCGGCTTTGGCCACCAATTGCTTCAGTGTGAAGACATCCATGAACTGCATTCCTGAGTACGAAAAAAAACCGCTATTTTCCACTATTTTTTCTTTTGCGCGGGCAATCGGTGCACACACCTTTGAACACTTCGGCGGCCATGCCCACACTTTCGCACAAGGTGGGGTGTGGGTGTATGGTTTTGCCAATGTCGGTGGGGTCTGCCCCCATTTCGATGGCCAGACACACTTCACCAATGAGGTCGCCGGCATTCATGCCAACAATGGCACCGCCCACCAAACGCTTGGTGTCTGCATCGAAAATCAGCTTGGTAAACCCTTCATCGGCGTTGTTGGCAATGGCGCGTCCCGAGGCGGCCCACGGAAACACGGATTTTTCCACTTGAATACCGCGATCTTTGGCTTGCTCTTCGGTTAAGCCTACCCAAGCTACTTCGGGGTGCGTGTAGGCCACGGAAGGAATTACCTTGGCATCGAAGAAGGCTTTTTCGCCCAATGCGGCTTCCGCGGCCACGTGGGCTTCGTGCACGGCTTTGTGCGCCAGCATGGGCTGCCCCACCACATCGCCGATGGCAAAAATGTGTGGCACATTGGTGCGCATTTGCTGATCCACGGGAATAAAACCACGCTCGGTAACCTGTACACTGGCCCGGTCTGCACCAATTTTCAGGCCGTTTGGCGTGCGGCCTACCGAGCACAGCACCAAGTCGTACAATTGGGGCTCTTTGGGGGCTTGTTCGCCCTCGAAGGTAACCAGAATGCCTTCTTTTTTGGCCTGCACTGCAACGGTTTTGGTTTTCAGTAAAATGTTGTCGAAACGGTGGGCATTTTTCTTTTGCCACACTTTCACGAGGTCTTTGTCGGCGCCTTGCATAAGGCCATCCATCATTTCCACCACATCCAGCCGTGCACCCAGCGCTGAGTACACGGTTGCCATTTCCAGCCCGATAATACCCCCGCCGATGATCAGCATGCGTTTGGGAATTTGCGG
>JAAURO010000052.1 GCA_012032215.1 Limnobacter sp. | reverse complement strand
CTTTGCCAAGCGGGTTGGCGTTACTTTTGGCCATGGCGTGTCAGCAGGTCTTATGCCTTTGCTGGGTGGCTGGATTAAATAGCCAAATGGGTGAAAACACACCCTGTTTCCAGCCTTACGCTTGCCACAAAAACAGGGTGGGCTGCCTGGCAAGGCTGGGTGTGTTCTTTTTCCACTGGCTCACCGTGCGTGTGCAAAGGTATTCGGCCTGGCCGGTTAAATCGCTTGCCACACACAGGCGGGTGTTGTCGTTGAAGGTTTTCAGCATGGCCTCTAGCAGGACCTGGTTGCGGAAGGGTGTTTCAATCGCTATTTGGGTGCACTGCTCTTTTCTGGATTGCTCTTCAGTGTTGCCTAAAAAGCCTTCCCGCTGAGACGGCTTAACCGGTGGGTAGCCATGAAACTGAAAACATTGCCCATTCAGGCCGCTACCCATCAGTCCCAGTATGATTGAATTCGGTCCCACCAAAGGCCGAACCGGTATGCCCATTTGCTGGGCCAAGGCTACCAGTTTTGCGCCAGGGTCTGCCACCGCAGGGCAGCCTGCATCGCTCATTAATGCCAGTGGAACCTGCTCTGTGGCCTGTTTAAGCAGATGCTCCAGCTGGTGTTCGCTGATTTTTGCGATTTCCAGCAGCTCCAGCGCCCGAATTTCCAGGGGCATGTTCAGGTATTTAATGGCTTGGCGGGCAGGTTTGGCGTTTTCCACCACCCAGGTAGTGCAGCGGTGTATCAAGGGCAAGTCGGCCTGCAGAACCGGCACACTTGGGCTGGTCTGGCTCAGAGGCGATGGAACAAGAAGCAGCATGGCGAGGTATCCGTGTTTGAGAGTTTGGATGAGGTGCGCGCTTAAGCTGCTACGGCAGGTGAAAACTCAGTTGGCGCAGGGCTTGTGCGGTTTGTATGAGGGGCAGGCCAATAAGCGCGGTTGGGTCGGTAGATTCAATTTTTTAAGCAAAGCAATGCCCAGGCCTTCGCTTTTGGCCGAGCCCGCGCAATCGTAGGGTTCCTCGGCGATTAAATAGCGCTCAATTTCAGCCACGCCCAACTCCCTGAACTCTACCAGGGTAGGCACGGTAAATTCAATGAGGGTATTGGTGGCCTTTTGCCCGACACACACGGAGGTGTGAAAGGCAATCGATTTGCCGCTCATTGAGCGCAGTTGCGCTCGTGCCGCCTCGTGGGTGCCCGGCTTGCTGATTGCTTCACCGTTTACATCGGCCACCTGATCGCACCCAATAACCACTGCTTCTGGGTGTTGCCCGGCCACGGCAAGGCATTTAAGCCGGGCCAAGCGCACACTGGTATGAGGGGGCGATTCGCCTTTTTCATGGATTTCGGCAACTTGTGGAGCTACGCAGGTAAAGGCAAGCCGCAGGCGCGACAGCAATTCGCGGCGGTATTTAGAGGTGGAGGCGAGAATCAGAGGTGCAGGCATAACACACGAAGTAAGAAAAACCAGTGAAAGAAGCGGGTGCGGTGCTAAAGGATTCGGTAAAGCCTTTGACAGAATGGACTTAAGGGGGTATTATCGCGCGTTTGTCGCACTGAGCTTTGTCATGCCTTCTAAAGCGCCAGAAAAAGATTTCGAGTGCGTAGACCTGTGGGCCTTTTGCCGCCAGGGCAAAACCCTTGCCAGTACAAATGTTGACTTTAAGTTTCCTCGCATGGCTTGTGCGCCCATGGTATTTTCGCACCAGGTTGAGAAATGGCAAATGTCGGGCAGCCAAAACCGCCGCGGCGAATCTGAGTTGCTGATTCAGGGTACAATGCAGGCCGATATGCAGTGTTCGCACTGTGGCAAAGGGGTTTTGTACGATTTGGAGGTGTTTCGGCAACTCAGGCTGGTCAAGTCTGAGCAAGAGGCTGAAGCCTACGAGGAAGGGCTCTTGGGCGATCACCAGGATGTGGTGGCCTGCATCGGTTTGGTTAACCTGCGCGACTGGCTGGAAGACGAGTTGCTGTTGTCGCTGCCCATGTTGGCCCGGCATGCAACGTGTTCTGCCCCGGAATTGGAACTGTCAGAACTTGCAAAACAGCAACCTGCAGGCTTTGCCACTGAGGGCACAACAAACAATGCGTCCGCAGCGGCACCGACCGAAACAGAAACAAACAAACCATTTGCAGCGCTGGGCAACCTGCTTGGGCGCCGCAGCAAATAAATCGATGCAAACAGTGCACCGCTTAACTTAATTAACACTTATTGACTGGAGTCTTTCATGGCTGTTCAACAAAACAAAAAATCCCCTTCCAAGCGCGGCATGCACCGCTCACACCAAAACATGACAGCACCAACCCTGTCTACCGATTCCAACACCGGTGAACTGCATCTGCGTCACCACATCAGTCCCAATGGCATGTACCGCGGTCGAAAAGTGGTAAAAACCAAGTCTGATGACTGAAACTGAAGCCTGAGTCCTTCTGGAATTCGCACACTTTTACCCCGGTGGCTGTGAATTGGCTATCGAGTATCCCTGAGGTCTTGCTTCGGATGGTTCGTATTGCAATTGATTGCATGGGCGGTGACCACGGTTTGTCGGTCACTATCCCTGCCTGCCTGCAATTTTTGGCAGCCAAGGAGGACGCGCATCTTGTGCTTGTAGGCAAAGAGTCTGAAATTATTGCTGCTTTGGCGCGCAAAAAAGCGCTTGAGCACCCTCGTATTACCATTCGGAACGCCACCGAGGTGGTTACCATGGACGAGCAGCCTGCCCAGGCGCTGCGTAACAAAAAAGACTCCTCCATTCGTGTTTGTGCAAATCTGGTGAAAGAGGGGCTTGCTGCTGCTTTTGTCAGTGCTGGCAACACCGGTGCGCTTATGGCCATTTCCCGGTTTGTGCTCAAGACCATGGACAGCATAGACAGGCCCGCCATTGCCTCCGAGTTGCCCAACCAGAAAGGCAAAGGCACGCTCATGCTCGATTTGGGTGCCAATGTCGATTGTGGGCCAGAACACCTGTTTCAGTTTGCAGTGATGGGTTCTGCCTTTATGCGGGCCACCGAAGGAGTTGAGAAACCTTCCGTAGGTTTGCTCAATATCGGAGAAGAAGCCATCAAGGGCAACGAGGTAGTTAAAAAGGCTGCTGAGTTGCTGCGTGCCAGCGAACTGAATTTCCATGGCAACGTAGAGGGCAACGATATTTTTAAGGGCACCACCGATGTGGTGGTGTGTGACGGGTTTGTGGGCAATGTCGCGCTTAAAACCTCGGAAGGCCTTGCCCAAATGCTGGCAGAAATTATTAAAACCGAATTCAAAAAAGGCTTGTGGCCCAAAATTGCCGCGTTGTTTGCGGCACCGGTATTGCTTCGCTTCAAAAACGCGTAGATCACCGCCGCTACAATGGTGCGGCGTTGTTGGGTCTTAAGGGCATCGTAATTAAAAGCCACGGTTCTGCCGATTCTTACGCGTTTTACCACGCCATCAAGCGTGCCTACAGCGCGGCCAATGCCAACCTTCTGGCCAGTATTCGCACAACCATGTCGCATTACGGGCCAGCTCCGGCTGAAGCCGGGTTAACCAATCAGGACGCGCATGAGCACTAAAAGCCGCCTTCTTGGAACAGGTGCTTACCTGCCTGAACGCACGGTTACCAACGATGAGCTGGCCAACTGGCTGGCTGACCAGGGTGTAGAAACCAGTTCCGACTGGATTGTTGCGCGCACGGGCATTGAACAGCGCCATTTTGCCTCCGAATCAGAAACCACAACCTACATGGGCACGCAGGCTGCACGCCGAGCCCTGGAGGCTGCCGGAGTAAGCGGCCCGTCGCTGGACATGATTGTGGTTGCCACTTCCACGCCCGATCAGGTTTTCCCTTCCATGGCGTGCTCCATTCAGGCCGAGTTAGGTGCCAAAGCCGCCTTTGCTTTCGACATTCAAGCGGTGTGTAGCGGCTTTGTGTATGCGCTCACCGTTGCTGATTCCATGATTCGCTCTGGGCAGGTGCGCAATGCACTGGTAGTAGGTGCCGAGGTATTCAGCCGCCTTCTTGATTGGCAAGACCGCACCACTTGCGTGCTGTTTGGCGACGGAGCCGGAGCCGTATATTTGCAGGCAGCCGAAGGGCAGGAAGCCGGTATTTTGGCGTGCAGTCTTCATTCAGATGGCACTTTGGGCGAAATTTTGACCGCCAAGGCGCATTTTCACAACGGAAAAATTATTGGCGATCCCTTTTTGCGCATGGATGGTCAAACCGTGTTCAAGCAGGCAGTCACGGTGCTCGGCAACAATGCCCTCGACACGCTGCGCCAGGCTGGCGTGGAACCTTCAGCGCTTTCCTTGTTGGTGCCACATCAGGCTAACATCCGGATTTGCAGCAATTGCCAAAAAACTGGGGCTCACTGAAGCGCAAACCATGATTACAGTCAACAAGCATGGCAACACGTCTGCTGCCTCTGTACCGCTTGCTCTCGACCAAGCGGTTCGGAGCGGGCGTCTTCAGCCCGGAGACTTGTGCTTATTACAAGGCGTAGGTGGCGGCTTTACGTGGGGAAGTGTGCTTCTTCGCATGTAAAATAGCGCCAAATTTAAATCGGGACTTCGGGTAAATCTCAGGTAACACTATCCATGATTAAAAAGAAAACAGCCTTTCTGTTTCCGGGGCAGGGGTCTCAGGCCGTTGGCATGCTGAACGACCTGGAGTCTGATCCCCGTCTGGGCCCGGTTTGCCAGCCTTTGCTGAAACAGGCCGATGCTGCCTTGGGTCAATCTTTAAGCCAGCTGATTGCCCAAGGCCCAGCCGAACAGCTCAATTTAACTGTGAATACCCAGCCTGCCATGTTGCTGGCCGATATCGTGGTATTTGAAGCCTGGAAAGCTGCGGGCGGTGTGTTGCCTGATATGGTGGCGGGTCATTCGCTGGGCGAGTACGCTGCCTTGGTGGCGGCCAAGGGGCTGTCTCTGGTTGAGGGGTTGCGTTTGGTACGCATTCGTGCACAAGCCATGCAAGAGGCTGTGCCCGTGGGCCAAGGCAGTATGGCTGCCATTCTGGGCCTTCCAGACAGCACCGTGCAAGAAGTGTGCGCCCGCGCCACCGAGGGCACGGAACTGGCTCAGGCTGTCAATTTTAATGCGCCCAACCAGGTGGTTATAGCGGGCACTACAGCGGGCGTAAGCCGCGCCTGCGAACTGGCCAAAGAAGCAGGTGCCAAACGTGCGCTGGTGCTGCCGGTTTCAGCCCCGTTTCACAGCACCTTGATGCAGCCTGCCAGCGAAGTGCTGGGCCGTGCGCTGGCTGAAACGCACGTCTCTGATTTACACGTTCCTCTGTATACCAATGTAGATGTGTGTGCCGAAACACAAGGTCGCAGCCTCAAGGATGCTTTGGTTCGGCAAGCCTTTAACCCGGTGCGTTGGGTAGAAACCATAGAAAAAATGCAGGCAGATGGCGCCGATGTGTTTATTGAGTGTGGTCCGGGGAAGGTGCTTGCCAACCTGGTAAAACGCATTTCCGACAAACCCGTGTTTTCGGTGTGCTCTGCGCAATCGATTGCAGAGGTAGTGCAAGAATTCGAAAACTTGGGGTAATAACACATGCCATCAGCTTCAGCAAAACTATTTGATCTTTCAGGAAAAACGGCCATTGTTACCGGTGCCAGCCGTGGCATCGGTGAGGCCATAGCGCACACTTTGGCAAGGGCGGGCGCACAGGTTGTGGGTACTGCCACCTCTGAGAAGGGGGCCGCCAGTATTACCGATTCCTTTGAACAGGCTGGTTTGAATGGCGTGGGCCGGGCCTTACAGGTAGAAGAGCCAGCCGGATTGGAAGCCTTTTTTGATGCAGTATGCGCCCAGTACGGTGCGCCTGCCATTTTGGTAAACAACGCAGGCATTACCCGTGATCAGCTGGCCATGCGCATGAAAGACTCCGATTGGGACGATGTCATTGCCGTTAATCTGTCTGCGGTTTTCAGGTTGTCGCGGCTTGCCCTAAAGCCAATGATGAAAGCGCGCACAGGTCGAATCATCAATGTAACGTCTGTGGTGGCCAGTTCTGGTAATCCTGGCCAGGCGAATTATGCCGCTGCCAAAGCTGGCGTTGCAGGAATGACAAAAGCGCTGGCGCGCGAACTCGCCAGTCGCAATATCACTGTAAACTGTGTGGCGCCCGGTTTCATTCAAACCGATATGACAGCCCAACTGAAGGAATCACAGGTTGCTGCAATCCAGCAGCAAATCCCTTTGGGGCGCATGGGCACTGCCCACGAAATTGCCAGCGCCGTGTTGTACCTTGCCAGCGATGAAGCCGGCTACACAACCGGCTCCACTCTGCATGTCAACGGCGGTATGTGGATGGGTTAGTGGGTTAAGCCGATAATAAATTCAATGGGCAGGCTCAAGGCCTGTCTTTACTGAATGGTGTTAAAGAAGCGGTTTTTTAAGCCAGGTTTTTTGAGTAGTTTGCACGCTGTGCAAATGTTGCTGGTAAAACAGCCTGATTATTTTCATTTTTTTGTAAACACGGAGGTTCCGTAATGGATAACGTAGAACAGCGCGTCAAGAAGATTGTTGCAGAGCAACTTGGTGTCAAGGAAGAAGAAATCAAAACAGAGTCTTCCTTTGTCGATGATTTGGGCGCTGATTCACTGGACACAGTGGAGTTGGTTATGGCTTTGGAAGAGGAATTTGAAACAGAAATTCCCGATGAAGAAGCCGAGAAAATCACAACCGTGCAGCAGGCCATTAATTACGTCACGGCGCACTCCAAGGCCTAATGTTTTGGACTGACAAGGCGGTGCCCGGCCTGTCTACAGAACAGGTCGGGCTGCTTCACGCAACCATTTTGCGTGTTGCCGCCTTGTTTTTGAACACACACAGGAGGACTCGTGAGCCGAAGACGAGTTGTTATTACTGGTTTAGGTATTGTTAGCCCGGTTGGTAATTCCGTTGCGCAAGCCTGGGGCAATCTAATCGAAGGCCGTTCAGGCATTGCAACTATTCAGGGTTTCGATACCACTTCGCTCAGCGTTACGTTCGCGGGCGAGGTGAAAAATTTTGACATAGAGCACTACCTGCCCAAAAAAGAAGCTGCCCGCATGGATACCTTCATTCACTACGGAATGGCGGCAGGCATTCAGGCTTTCCAGGATTCCGGCATTGAAGTGACTCCGGAAAATGCACCTCGAATCGGGGTAAGCATTGGGTCGGGTATTGGTGGCCTGCCCATGATTGAAAATACGCACACCGAACTTATGGAAAAGGCTACCGACGCATTTCTCCTTTTTTCGTGCCGGGAAGCATCATTAACATGATTTCTGGTCATCTCTCGATTCGTTATGGCCTGAAAGGCCCCAACATTGCGCTGGTCACTGCCTGTACCACAGGCACCCACTCGATTGGCGAGGCTGCCCGTATTATTGAATACGGTGATGCCGATGTCATGGTGGCAGGGGGGGGCCGAGGCCACAGTGTCGCCGCTGGGTGTAGGCGGCTTTGCCGCCATGCGGGCGCTTTCTACCCGCAACGACGACCCCGCTGCGGCCAGCCGCCCCTGGGACAAGGGCCGTGATGGTTTTGTCTTGGGCGAAGGCGCTGGAGTGCTCGTGCTCGAAGAATACGAACATGCCAAAAAGCGCGGTGCCAGAATTTACGGCGAAGTGGCAGGTTATGGCATGAGCGCCGATGCCAATCACATGACTGCACCCTGCGCCGATGGCGAGGGAGCAGCCCGCTGCATGCTGGCTGCTCTTAAAAACTCGGGCCGTAGTGCTGAAAACGTGTCGTATCTGAATGCCCATGGCACATCTACTCCGCTTGGGGATTTGGCGGAAACACAGGCGGTTAAACGTGCTTTTGGGATGCAGGCAAGCAAAATGGTGATTAATTCCACCAAAAGCATGACAGGCCATCTGTTGGGGGCTGCTGGTGGCGTAGAGGCGGTGTTCACCGCCTTGGCAATTCATCACCAGATTTCTCCTCCTACCATTAACCTGCATGAGCCCGATGAAGGTTGCGATCTGGATTATTGCGCCAATACAGCCCGCGATCTCAAAATTGACGTTGCACTGTCCAATTCCTTTGGTTTTGGCGGCACCAACGGCACTTTGGTCATGGCACGCGTGTAATGGCCAACTCCTGAAAGCCCGCCGCATGCCCGGTAATTTTCCAGAAGAAGCCCGCTTCCCGGAACAAGCAACCCTGTGTGTGCCTGTCACGCGCTTGGGTGTTCTGGGGGCGTCGGGCTTGTGGGCAATGCCTGTTGGCATGGCGCGGCTTTCCCCCGGCTTGTTTGGTGGAACGCGTTCTCTGTTGTTGTTTCCGGTGGGGGGCGGCGAGGTGTCAGCGGTAACAATGGGCAGTGTTCAGGTGCAAGTCAATGGCAAAAGTCTGGCGCTTTTTTCTCTGACGCACACGGTTTGGGGCAGTGTTTTACGCCTTGCGCAAGGCCAGGTGTTTTGGGTGTCTGCCCGCTTGGGGCCTGTATATAGCCAGTTTCGAAGTGCGGCCACCGAGGCACTGACCGATTTGGCCCACGCCAACAACTCCACCCAACTTCTGCGCCGGCAAGCCGATGTTCAAAGCGATTTTCAGCGCAACGTGGTCGAGCGCGAAGCGGACTTCAACAACCGTCTGATCGAAATCTTCGGCACGCCGTTTCCGGATGACATCGGCCCGGCCGGCACTTATCCCTCGGGCTACAGCGGCCCGGACCTGTTCCATTTCAGTTATGTGGATGGACTCGAAGCGGCCGGGATCACTCCGCCTGGTTCGCAGCCGTTTACCCGCACGTTTTCAGACTTCCAGGTCGATCCAAACGGGGCGCTGAACACGAACAACACCGTGAGCGTCACGT
>JAAURO010000051.1 GCA_012032215.1 Limnobacter sp. | reverse complement strand
TCAAACGCCTGTTCGGAGGTTAAAACCCATGTCTTTAATCAAAATGCTGTTTGGCGATCGCAAAAAGTCCGCCAATGTTGCAAAAGAACGACTGTCGCTCATCATCGCACGCGAACGCATCAACCAGGAAGGCCCCGACTTTCTTCCCCAGTTGCGCGACGAACTGATGCAAGTTATTGCAAAATATGTAACCATCGACCAGCAGGATGTAAAGTTTAACGTTCAGAAGCAAGGCAATATGGAAATGCTCGAAGTCAACATCGTCTTGCCTGATCAACATTAAATCAGCACAATAGGAAAACAGTGTTTTAGTTAAGCAGGGGAAATGCACGCTGCCCAAGAGAAACCCGAGCCGAATCGAAACGATATTGTCTCTATTTCCAAACTCATCGAGCTGACTTCTGGCTATCTGCCAGAAGCCGAGGTTCAGCGCGTGCGCGATGCTTACCGGTTTGCCGACCAGGCGCACCTTGGGCAATTCCGCGCCACCGGCGAACCCTACATTACCCACCCCATTGCGGTGGCCGAACTGTGCGCCCACTGGCAGCTTGACAGCCAGGCCATACAAGCTGCACTCATGCACGACACCCTGGAAGACTGCGGGGTTACCAAAGAAGAACTGATCGACCAGTTTGGCTCGCAGGTAGCCGAACTGGTCGATGGCTTGTCAAAACTCGACAAAATGGAGTTTTCTTCACGCGAAGAAGCCCAAGCCGAGAATTTTCGCAAAATGCTGCTGGCCATGGCCCGCGACTTGCGGGTTATTTTGGTGAAACTGGCCGACCGCCTGCACAATATGCGCACGCTTGGCATCATGAATGCCACCAAAAAACGCCGCATTGCCCTGGAAACCACCGATATTTACGCGCCCATTGCCCACCGGCTTGGCCTGAACGAAATTTACCGCGAATTGCTGGATTTAAGCTTCAAGCACGGCAACCCCTTTCGCTACGCCACCCTGCAAAAAGCCGTGCTGGCTGCGCGCGGCAACCGCCGCGAAGTGGTCAGTAAAATTCTGACTGCCGTGCAGGAATGCCTCGAACAAAACCAGATCAGCTGCGAAGTAAAAGGTCGTGAAAAAGCCCTGTACGGCATTTACCGCAAAATGATAGACAAGCGCCTTTCTTTCTCCCAAGTGCTTGATGTGTATGGATTTCGTGTAGTGGTTAAAGACGTACCCACCTGCTACATGGCCATGGGCGCACTCCACCAGCTGTTTAAACCCGTGCCCGGCAAATTTAAAGATTACATAGCCATTGCCAAGGTAAATGGCTATCAGTCCTTGCACACCACCCTGATTGGCCCCTACGGCACCCCGGTAGAGTTTCAGATCCGCACCGCCGACATGCACCAGATTGCCGAAAAAGGGGTAGCCGCCCACTGGCTCTACAAAACCGAATCAGATGGCCTGAACAAGGTGCAAACGCAAACCCACAGGCTGCTGCAATCTCTGCTGGATATTCAAAGCCAAACAGGCGACTCTGCCGAGTTTCTGGAGCACATCAAGGTAGACCTGTTCCCCGATGCCGTGTATGTGTTTACCCCGAATGGCAAAATCATGGCGCTGCCGCGCGGCGCAACCGTGGTCGATTTTGCCTACGCCGTGCACACCGATGTAGGCAACCAATGCGTGGCCGCACGCGTCAACCAGATTATTGAGCCCCTGCGCACCGCCCTTAAAAGCGGCGATGTGGTTGAAATTATTACCGCACCCCACTCCCGCCCCAACCCCGTTTGGCTGGGCTTTGTGCGTTCGGGCAAAGCCCGCTCCGAAATTCGGCATTACCTCAAATCCATGAACCTAGAAGAAACCGTACGCCTAGGCACACGCTTGCTTACTCAGGCACTGGAAGCCGATGAAATAGCCCTGGAAAACCTGCCCAACGCCATTTGGGACAAATTGCTGAAAGACTCCCAGGTCGGCACCCGTGAAGAGTTGCTGGCCGATATTGGTGCAGGCCGCCGGGTGGCCCCCGTGGTAGCCAGGCGCGTGCTGATAGCCATGGGCAAATCGGAAACCCGGCTGGATGCCCCAGAACTCAAAGAGCGCGCACCCATTCTGATTCACGGTGGCGAAGGCATGTCGGTGCAACGTGCCTCGTGCTGCATGCCGATTCCCGGAGATCGCATCGTAGGCTACGTGCGCAAAGGCACAGGCTTGATTATTCACACCGATGAATGCGAAACCGCACGCAAGCAAATTCGCCGCGAACCCGAGCGCTGGACCGATGTACAGTGGTCGCCCGAAACCTCCCGCCCCTTTGAAGTAAACATCGATTTACAAGCCCTGAACGAAAAAGGCGCGTTGGCCACCATTGCCGCCACTTTGTCGGATGCCGGGGCGAACATCAACAACCTGAGCATGAGCGATGAAACCCCGTACCGCAAACTGCTGCACATCACCATTCAGGTACAAGACCGCATACACCTGGCTAAAGTGCTGATGGCACTGCGCCGCATAGAATACGTAGAGCGCGTAACCCGTGTGAAAGGCAGGCAGTTTGGAAAGGGGGGGCCAACCATCAGGTTGCCAATCACCTCAGCGGACGGCTAAGCAAGCTGCGCAACTTCAGCCCGGAAAGCATCAGCGCCCCAAAATACAGCCCTCCGCACGCAGCCACCACGCCCAGTGCCCACAGCACGCGCACAAGGGGCTGCCCGGCCATTTGCACCCAATCAAAATAGCCGTTGGCTATATACAATGCCCCAGCCATTACTGCACTGGCAAACAGCACACGCAGCGTAAAAGCACCCCACCCCGGGAGTGGCTGGTAAAGCCCGCGCCGCTGCAAGCCCCAATACAGCACCAGGGCATTAAAAGTAGCACCAAGCCCCACCGACAAAGGCAGACCTGCATGCCCCAGCCAGGGCACAAACAACAGATTAAGCAATTGGGTAAGCACCACCACCGCAATACCGATTTTTACGGGAGTGCGTACATCCTGTTTGGCATAAAACGCAGGGGCCAGCACCTTAACCAGCACCAGGCCCGTCAAACCCACGCTGTAGGCAATGACTGCCTGGGAAGTCATTGCCACATCGGTGGCATCGAAACGGCCATAATGAAACAGCACCGCCACCAGCCCTTCACTAAAAAACGCCAACCCAACCGCAGCAGGCAGTGCCAGCAATACGGTTAAGCGCAAGCCCCAATCAAGCAAACAGGCAAAGCCGTCGCCCTCTTTGTGTGCAGCAGCAGACAACGAGGGCAACAACACCGTGCCCAGCGCCACACCCAGCAAGGCGGTGGGAAACTCCATCAGCCGGTCGCCAAACGAAATCCACGACACACTGCCCGCCTGCAAGTGCGAGGCAATGTTGGTGTTCACAATAAGGCTGATTTGCGCCACCGAAACCGCCAGGCTGGCTGGCAGCATGTTACGCAGCACCCGCAATACGCGTGGGTCTGCACAGGCTACCTTAATACGCCCCAAGCCACCAAAGGGGTTGATAAACGCCTGAGTGCGCCACAGCCCCCACCACAGCACCACCACCTGCAACACACCGCCCAATATCACCGAGAAAGCCATGGCGTACACGGCGCGCTCGAACCAGGGCAGCAAAAAAAGCGCCCCGCCAATAAAGCTGAGGTTTAGCATGACCGGTGCAAATGCCGGCAGCGAAAAGCGCCGAAAGGTGTTTAACAGGCCGCTGGCCAGACCCACCATACAAATCAGCAGGGTGTAGGGAAACATCCATTGGGTAAGCGTCACGGTGAGATTCCATTGGACCGAGCCTTGCTCCAGACCACTTGCCATAGCAAGAACCACCCACGAGGCCCCCAAAACACCCCACAACCACAATAAAAAGCCAACACCAGAAACAACAGGCTGCTAACCCGCCTGGCAAGTTCCAGCGAAGAAGCGCGCCCTTCTTGCAAGTCGGTTTGCGCCAGAATAGGAATAAATGCCTGAGAAAAAGCCCCTTCGGCAAACAAACGCCTTAGTAGATTGGGTATGCGAAACGCAATAAAAAAAGCATCCGATTCCCAGCCCGCCCCCAGCAGACGTGCGGTGATAGTTTCGCGCACCAAGCCTGTAATACGTGAAAGCAGGGTCATGGCACTAACCAAGGCCGCAGATTTTAATAAGTTCATGGTTTGATTGTTGAATAAGGTGTTTTTAACGGGCAAGGCCGGGGTTTTTCTTGTACAACAGCAACGATTTTGTTATGATTGCGGGTTTTCCGAATTCCATATTTAGGTTAAATCTCATCATGGCAAATACAGTACAAGCGCGCAAACGCGCAAACCAGGCCGCCAAGCTTAATGCGCACAACTCTGCAATTCGCTCTGCCATGCGCACAGCAATCAAGAAAGTTCGTGCTGCTGTTGAAGCTGGCGACAAACAGGCCGCGCAGGCAGTGTACATCCAGACCACCAGCATTTTAGACAAAGTAGCCAACAAAAAGATTATTCACGTGAACAAGGCGTCGCGTAATAAATCCCGCTTGGCCGCGCTGGTAAAAAGCATGCCGTAAAAGGCCACATGCTGCGGGAGGGCATAGCGTTCAGCGCAGCATTTGTGCGCAAAAACCCGGTGCTTTCGCGCCATGGCGCTCTGGGCTGTGGTTACCGATGATTAAAAGCGGTGCTCGCCGTCTGGGGCGCACTTTGCGAAGGGTAAAGGCCGGGCATGCTTGAGCACCGAAGCGCCTGGCGCTGAAGGCTAGTTAGCGGCCGCTGAGCGAGTAAAGCGGCAGGCGGGTGCTACTATTATTACTGCTTATTACTGGCGCTACTTGCCCGGCAAATAACAGGCTTGCACCACCTGCAAGTCGTTGTCTTTGGCAAAATTCAACACAAAGTTCATGGCCTTGGGCTCTAAAGAGCCCAGGCGCTCATCCACCACCACACACTTGATACCATTTACCAGGGTAGGCTTGGCATAGGGGCTGTAGCCTATATGCCGATTGCTTTGGCGGCCAGGCGGCCGGTAGTGCGAAAGCACGCCGCACAGGCGCTCGGCCCAGTCGGATGGCCGGAATACCCGACCAGCTTGAGTCATCCCGAGAATAAAAAACTCATTGGGCTTTCCCGGGTTGCAGAATTCACTTACCAGACTCCAACAACAGTGTACTCAATGGCCCAAATGGCCTTAGTGACATTAATGGCCTCAGTGACATTAGTGCCTTAATAGCGCTAACGATGGCCTCAAGGACTTTTCCTGGACGGCAGCGCCACAGTTCAAAAAAAACTGCCGAATTAAAGACGCTCGATTTTCGCATACGCCGAGTGGTTGTGAATAGACTCAAAGTTCTCTGCTTCTACAATAAACGAAGAAATTGCAGGCGTTTTTCAAGAGCTATGGCCACATCACGCACCAAATCTTCTACAAATTTGGGGTTGTCGTATGCACGCTCAGTCACGTACTTTTCATCGGGGCGTTTAAGCAGGCCATACAGTTCGCAAGATGCCTGCTGCTCTATGGTGGCAATAAGACCTGCCACATCCAGATCGGAATTCAGTTTAACCTTTGCTGTAACGTGCGAGCGCTGGTTGTGCGCACCGTACTGTGAAATTTTCTTGGAACAAGGGCATAAACTGGTAACAGGTACCACTGCCGTAAGCCACAAGTCGTGCTGGTGTGCATGGGCGTAGCCCTCCAAGGTGAGGTGGTAATCCATCAAGCTGGCAACCCCACTTACCGGCGCCACTTTGGAAATGAAATAGGGTAGGCTCATTTTAATGCGGCCCGATGAAGAATCGAGTCTGTCCAGCATATTGACCAGCAGGCTTCTAAAGCCAGCCAGGGTAAGCGCATGGCCGTGGCTTTCTTCCAGCAGGGCAATAAAACGCGACATGTGGGTGCCCTTTTGCTCTGGGGGCAAATACACGGTCATTTCGAACTCGGCAACAGATGGCACGGGCTTTTGCCCGGGCAGCTCAAGCAGCACGGGGTATGTCACCGAGCGAATGCCCACTGCCTCAATGGCAATATGCCGCGTATCCATGGCACCCTGCACATCGGGCATGGGCTGCGGCCCTTCGGGCGCCTTATCAGGCGGGGATTGGTCAGACTGCGCCCGTGAATTGGCATCAAATGCCTGGTCTCTTGAATTCATGATACTGCGAACCCTCATTGATTGGCGATACGGTGCTTCAAAGGCCGCACCACATCGGCCGGATCACCAAAAAGCGACCCAAAAAAACGGACAATCGATGCTTCGATGCCCTCTGCATTTAACCCCGCCTGCGCCAGCAAAAACTGAGGGTCGCCGTGATCGATAAACCGATCGGGCAGGCCCAGCTGCAGCACTTGTACCGACAAACCCCGGGCGTGCAGGCACTCAGCCACGGCAGAACCTGCTCCGCCCATAATACAGGCTTCCTCCAGGGTAACAAACTGATAACCCTGGCTGGCTAAGTTTTGGACAAGCTGTTCATCCAGTGGTTTCACAAACCGCATGTCGATGACTGGCAAACCCAGCTTTTTCCCACTTCAAGCGCAGGCGCCAACAACGCCCCAAACACCAGCAAAGCGATTGGGGGTGAGACACCCAAATCAGGTGCCTGGGCCAGAGGAGCATGGATGGCGCCGACTTGCGCGTTGATATTCTGGCCTGGAGGGACATACCGCACCACGGCCTTGCCAATTTCAGCGGCAGGCAACCCGGCGGCAGGCGCTGCTCCGGGCCCTTTGCCACGCGGGTAACGCACCGCCGCGCAGCCCGGGTATTCATACGCGGTGTTCAGGAGCAGGCGGCATTCGGCTTCATCGGAAGGCGTGGCAATAACCAGGTTGGGCACACACCGCAAATAAGCAATGTCGAAACTGCCTGCATGGGTGGCTCCATCGGCCCCCACCAGCCCGGCGCGATCCAGGGCAAAAGTGACATCGAGATTTTGCAGGGCCACATCGTGAATCAGTTGGTCGTAGGCGCGTTGCAAAAAGGTGGAATAAATGGCCACTACGGGCTTTAAACCTTCGCAGGCCAAGCCAGCAGCAAAAGTAACGGCGTGTTGCTCGGCTATGCCCACATCGAAGTAACGTGTGGGGAAACGCGATTCAAACTCGACCAGCCCGGAACCTTCGCGCATGGCGGGTGTAATGGCCATAAGCCGCTGGTCGTGCGCTGCGGCATCGCACAGCCATTGCCCAAACACCTGGGTGTAAGTGGGCTTTTTGGGCGTGTTGCTTGGTTGAATGCCGACTTTGGGATCGAACTGGCCCGGGCCGTGGTAAAGCACGGGGTCTTGTTCGGCCAGTTTGTAACCTGCACCCTTTTTGGTGACCACGTGCAAAAAATCGGGCCGTGCAGGTTTTTCAGGTTTTCCAAAGTGGGCAGCAAGGCCTCAAGATCGTGGCCATCGATAGGGCCATAATAATTAAAACCGAATTCCTCAAACAGGGTTGCAGGTGTAATCAAGCCTTTTACGTGCTCTTCCAGCCGATGTGCCAGGTTGTAAAGGGGAGGAGCCACGCCCAATAAACCTTTGCCCACCTGCTTGGCGGTGTTCAGCATGCGGCCAGAAAGCAGCCTGGCCAGGTATTTGTTGAGCGCGCCACCGGGGGCGAAATGGACATGTCGTTGTCGTTAAGGACTACTAGTAAATCGGCATCGGGGGTAACGCCTGCGTTGTTGAGTGCTTCAAAGGCCATGCCGGCAGACATGGCACCATCGCCAATAATGGCAACGTGTTTGCGGTTTAAGCCCAGATTTCTGGCAGCCACCGCCATGCCCAAGGCGGCAGAAATAGAGGTGCTTGAATGCGCGGTACCAAAGGCATCGTATTCAGATTCGCAGCGCCGTGGGAAGCCCGAAATGCCACCATGCTGGCGCAGGGTGTGCATGTGCTCCCTGCGGCCTGTCAGTATTTTGTGGGCGTAGGTTTGGTGGCCGACATCCCACACCAGCCTGTCGTGTGGCGTGTTAAATACATAGTGCAGCGCAATGGTCAGCTCGACTGTACCCAAATTGGAAGACAAATGCCCCCCGGTGCGCGACACGTGTTCAAGCACGAATTCGCGCAGCTCGCAGGCCAGGGGCTGCAACCGCGATTTGGGCAAGCGCCGCAAGTCGGCGGGGCTTTGAATGGAAGACAGCAATTCGGTCATGAGTTTCTTTGGATAATGCGGTGCACCAGGCTCGCCAAGGGCGCACTTTCTGCCAGCCCCAGGCAGGCACAGGCGTTCAGGGCCTGCGCTTTGAGTTGTGCCAACAAGGCTCGGCTTTCTGGAAGCCCCAGCACACTGACCACAGTGGGTTTGTTGGTGGCGGCATCTTTGCCAGACGTTTTGCCCAGCACTTCGCTGGTGGATTCTACATCCAGAATGTCGTCCAGCACCTGATAGGCAAGCCCCACCGAGCTGGCGTAATGTTCAAGCTGGGTTTTGGTATCGGCAGCAATAGCGGGATTGGCGCAGTACCCCAAGCGGATAGAGGCTGCAATCAGATCGCCGGTTTTGCGTGCATGCATGCGTTTAAGTTCGGGTGCAGCCAAGGCCATGCCCACATGGGAAAGGTCGATGGCCTGCCCTGCCGCCACTGCCACTGGCCCCGGCGGCCTGCGCCAGAATACGCACCTGCTCCAGACGCACTGCGGCTGGCAAAGCGGCGCCCGCTGGCGCATCCGCGGCCACCCATTCGAAGGCAGCGGTTTGCAGGGCATCGCCCGCCAGCAGGGCCATGGCTTCACCGAACTGCACGTGGCAGGTGGGTTTTCCGCGGCGCAGGGTGTCGTTGTCCATGCAGGGCATGTCGTCGTGCACGAGCGAATAGGCATGGATCATTCCACTGCCGAGGCGACGACTTCCAGGCGAGCCGCGTCGGCGCCAGCAAGCTCGCCTGCGGCAAAGGCGAGCAGCGGACGCACCCGCTTGCCGCCCTC
>JAAURO010000050.1 GCA_012032215.1 Limnobacter sp. | reverse complement strand
GTGTGCAGCGCGGGGCGGTTCTCGGTGTTGTTGACGCTGTCGCCGCGCGAGCAGGGCCTGGATGCGCTCGCTCAGGTCTGCGTTCGCGGCCAGATCTGCAGCAGCTCCATCGTCCTGCCATTGACGCGCTGGCGCGTGTAGTCCAGCAGCAGGCCCTCGGCTTCGCACGTGAATGCCGCGAAGCGCCCTGCGTCGGCGAGCAGCTCGCGCAGGTGGGTGGCGCGGATTTCGGTGGCGTGTCGGGTGAGGGTCTGCCAGGCGGAGGTGAGGGTTGGGTTCATGGCAACGGGCCTTTGTCGGTCGGGCACCCGCGGGCGCCGTCAATGGGTATATCTGGCCGAACACGCGATGTGCGGCCCTGGCGATCTTCGCAAATCCCGTCGCATTCTGGCAGGGCGACACTGGTCGTGCCGTTCATTACCGAGGTAATATGCTGCCTGCCATGTCCAATCCCCAGTCCAAGATCACTGCCCAGGGACAGATTTCCGTGCCGGCCGAGGTTCGCAGGAAACTCGGCGTGGGCCCGGGCTCGGTTCTGGAATGGGTGGAGGAGGAGGACGGCGCGTATCGGCTGCAACGCGTCGGCAAGTACTCGTGGGCCGACATCCGTCGTGCGCTGTTCCCCGATGGCCCTCCCCGGGGCCACCGGTCCGACACCCGGGAGTCCATTCGCAAGTACATCAAGAAAAGCATGCGCGCCGTTGACACCAACGTCCTGGTGCGGCTCGTCTTCGACGATAACCCGCGCCAGAGCAAGGCGGCGGAAGCGTTCGTCGCGCAGGGGGCATGGTTTCGCACATCGTGTTGGTGGAAACAGTGTGGGTCCTGGAAACGCGGTGCGCATTCGAGCGCGACAAGGCTGCGGCCGCGGTTGAAATGCTCCTGGATCATCAGTCGCTGAGCTTTCAGGACGCGGAGGTGGTCTCCGGCGCCTTGCAGAGGTTTCGGGAGAGTCGTGGCGTCAGTTTCTCGGACTGTCTCATTCTTGAGAGTGCGCGCAAGGCGGGGCATCTGCCGCTGGGTACCTTCGATCGCGATTTCGGCAGGCTCGAGGGGACGCAACTGCTGAAAGCTGCCGGCTGAAAGGCGCCGAAAAAGGGGACTGTCCCCTTTTTTACTTCTTGCCGTAGTACTGCAGGTACCACTCGACGAAGCGCTTGACGCCCACTTCCACCGGCGTGCTGGGCCGGTAGCCCACGTCCCGCGCCAGGTCGTCCACGTCGGCGAAGGTGTCGGGCACATCGCCCGGCTGCATCGGCAGCATGTTCTTCTCGGCTTTGCGGCCGAGCGCCTGCTCCACGACTTCGATGTAGCGCATCAGCTCCACCGGCGTGTTGTTGCCGATGTTGTACAGGCGGTACGGCACACGGCTCGTGCCCGGGTCCGGAGCGTCGCCGCTCCACTGCCCGTTCGGCTCCGCGATGCGGTCCATGGTGTGCACCACGCCCTGCACGATATCGTCCACGTACGTGAAGTCGCGTCGGTGGTTGCCGTAGTTGTAGACGTCGATCGGCTTGCCTTCGAGGATGTTGCGCGTGAACGAGAACAGCGCCATGTCCGGGCGGCCCCAGGGCCGTACACCGTGAAGAAGCGCAGGCCCGTGGTCGGCAGGCCGTGCAGCGAGGAGTACGTGTGCGCCATCAGCTCGTTGGCCTTTTTTGTTGGCCGCATACATCGACAGCGGATGGTCCACGTTCTGGTGCACCGAGAACGGCATCTTCGTGTTCGCGCCGTACACCGAGCTGGATGACGCGTACACGAGGTGCTCGACCTTGTTGGCGCGCGAGGCCTCGAGCATGTTCATGAAGCCCAGCACGTTGCTCTCGATGTAGGCGTGCGGATTCTTCAGTGAATAACGCACGCCCGCCTGTGCTGCCAGGTGCACCACGCGCTCGAACTTCTCGCGCGCGAACAGCTCGTCGATGCTCTTGCGGTCGGCGACATCCATCTTCTCGAAACGGAAGCCATGAAACGGTTCGAGCTGCTCGAGCCGTGAATGCTTGAGCCGCACGTCGTAGTAGTCGTTGATATTGTCGATGCCCACCACTTCGTCGCCGCGCTCCAGCAGGTGCGCGCGGTGTGGTAGCCGATGAAGCCGGCCGCGCCGGTGACGAGCAGTTTCACAGCCGCCCGTCCACCTGGTCGGCCTTGAACACGTACTTGATGTCGTACAGCACGTGCTCGCGCTTGCCCAGTGCCTTGATCTTCGCCAGGCCCATCTTGCGGAACTGGTCGTGCCCGACCGCCATCACGATGGCGTCGTAGGTGCCGTTGCGCACGTTCTTCACCGGTTTGATTCCATATTCATGCTCGGCCTCCTTGCCGTCCACCCACGGGTCGTACACGTCCACCCGGGCGCCAAACTTCTCCAGTTCCTTGACCACGTCGGCCGCCTTGGAGTTGCGTACGTCGGGACAGTTTTCCTTGAAAGTCAGCCCCATCACCAGCAGCCGCGCGCCGTTTGACGTGCAACCGGCGCAGGTTCATGCGCTTGACCACCTCGGCATACGCCGCCGATAAAACCGGAGGCCGCGCACCCGTGTTGTGTGCATCAGAGGCCACCGCAAAACACAAGCCCTGCTCTAGCATTTCCCAAGCCAACTGGCTTGCATGGGGCCCAAATCCACCAGTCAGGCTGCCCGCGGTAATCTGGAAACCACAGCCCAGCGCCACAAACTCATTGAGACGTTGTGGAGCACGCATAATGCCCTTGTTGCGCTCTGGATGCGCAATCAGAGGGCGAATCGATTTTTTTCTGAGCCACTCGATCAGCTTGCCAGCCCCTGCAGGAATAAAGCCATGCGGCATTTCAAGCAGCAAGATTCTTTCTTCGCCGTGCCAGCCGAGAAAAGGCAGCTCACCGGTGTCGTACAGCTCGATAATTTTTTCAGACAAATGCACTTCGCCACCAGCGTGCACTTTCAAATCGATGTTTTTTTCATCCAGCAGTGCCTGAAAAACTTCCACCTGCCGCGCAAACGAAGAGAGCGGGTTTTCGTACACGCCATCAAAGACATGGGGAGTCAGCACCATTTCCACAATACCATCGTTACACGCAAGCTGCGCCATCTCCAGGGATTGAACCCAATCCCTGGGGCCGTCGTCGATACCTGGCAATAAATGGCAATGCAGATCTATCAAGGCAAATCCTATGCTTTCCTGAGTTCAGGCACAGCAACTCCATAGGTGGTGTAATTGTTTGTACCCAGGCCACTGTACTCACCGTAATATTTGTCGGCTTTTTCAACGTCTTGCTTGTTCAGCACCACACCCAGCAAACGGGCATGGGTTGAACGCACATCCTGCAGACCACGGCGAGCCAGTTTGTACGAGGTTTTATCGGACTGCACCACGTACAGCATGCTGGTGCAGCACTCCGCCACCACCAGGGCATCGCTGACCAACCGCACCGGCGGCGTATCCAGAATAACTACGTCGAAACGCGCCTTGAGCGCATCCAGCATGAGACCAAACCGTTTGGAACTCAGCAAATCCAGCGGATTAGGCACCAGCTTGCCAGCGGGCAACAGCACTAAAGGAGAATCGGGCAATTCAACCAGTGCCTCATCCAGGGTAACAACCCCAGAGATGACATCGCTCAGGCCAGGACGTGCTTCCGCAGAGGTATCACCCAGCAAATCGCGCCCCAAGGTGGGCTTGCGCATATCCGCATCAATGAGTACCGTTTTTTTGGTTTGCGACTGCATGGAAGCCAGATTCATGGCCACCGTGGACTTGCCCTCGCTGGCAACCGAAGACGTAATGGCCAGCACCACCTTGTCGGAATCAAGTTCACTAAGCGCCAGGCTGGTACGAATGGTTCGGAAAGCCTCTGCAAACAGCCCTTGAGGGTCTGACTGAAGCACCGCCATTCCTTTGGTGCCATCCTGCAAGACAGGTACCGTGCCCATCACGGCGGCATGCAAACGCTGCTCTACCTCTTCCGTGGTTTTTACCGTGTCATCCAGCACCACGGTAAGCACAGCCAATCCAGAACCAAGCAGCAGGGTTAGCACAAAAGCCACTACGGTGTACTGGAAAGGCTTGGGAAATGAACGCACCACGCTCTGGGCCTGGGCAGGCTCAATAACCCTGCCGATCGTTTTTTGCAAACCATCGGTAGCAGAGGTTTCCTTGATACGGTTCAGGAACAATTCATACAGCTGGCGGTTAGTCTGCACCTCTCTTTGCAAGGAAGACAGCTCAAATTCACTGCGGTTTACCGAAGCAACCTGTTGCTTGGCATTGCTCACGGTTTGATCAATCGCATTGACTGTGGCATCCGCCGTTTCGTAATCACGCTGAATTTGCGCAGCAGCCAGATTGACCTCGCGGTCATAACTGGTAAGCGCCGCTTTGTATTGGGCATCGGCCTGGCGATAAGAAGGGTGCTGAGGACCATAACGTTCACTGATTTGCTCCAGCGCGCGTTGAGCCTCAGTAAGCGATGCTTTGGACGCAATAACGGCAGGCGTTCTTGCAACTGCAGGCTCATCTTTCAAATCACCTCCAGCCGCCAGAATTTGCCGAACCCGCTGATAGGCAGATTGCAAACGGGCACGCTGTGCTTTTGCATCGATGAGCTGCGCGGTTGTGCCCGACAACTGGGCTGCCGCGCTGGTTACCACGCCACTGGTATCCACCAGGCCCTTGCTGTCGCGGAATTGCTGCAGCTTTTTTCCGAGTCATTGAGCGCCGTGCGCAACTCAACCAGACGCTCGTTCATCCAGTTGGTAGCCTGTTGCGTCATTTCAAACTTGGAGTTCAAATCGTTTTCTATGAGGGAATTGGCCAGAGCCTCGCTAATTAAAGCCGCCATTTGAGGGCTGGTCGAGCTATACCGGATTTCCACAATGTAAGACTGCTCCAGCAAACGCGCACGCATGTTGGCCTTCAGGGTTTCCTCGATAGCCTGACGCACCTGTGTATCGGTCATTTGTGCCGCATCGCTGCGCGAATCGCCAAACAGCGAAGTCAGTTTTTCCCACCAGCCGCTTTTGGCCTGACGCGGATCAAACCGTGGATTTTTGTCCAGATTCAGTTTGGTAATTACCCGCTGCAACACCTCGGGCGACTGGGCAATTTCAAGCTGGGTGTTCACAAAAGACTGTGACTTGGAAACCGTGGGGTCGTACAGCTCTTCAATGGAATGGTGCGATTCTGGCTGGTGTCGAGCAAAATACGGGTGGTTGCCGAATACACAGGATCCATGGCACTCAAAATACCAAACGTACCCAGCGCAACCAAAGCGGCCAGAAACAGAATGGCCCACTTCCAGCGCGCAATGGCGCGGTAATACACCACCAGTTCGGGGGCGCCTTCAGAACTTCCCGAGGGCGCAAAACGCCCACCCAAAGCCGGGCCGGAAGAATTGCTTTCAGCCGGGGCAGCATCGGCAGGAGAATTGGGAAACAGACTTTTACTCACAGAATTTTAACTTTCAGAAAAGAGTGAAAAACGCAATCAAAAAAAGCCGCAATCAAAAAAAGCTTTCGCCAACAGTGATGATGTCGCCCGGTTCAATGGTGGTGTTGGGCCCCACTACAAAACGCTTCGCTGGCATGTCATCTTTTTGAATGAACAACTTGTTCTCGTCGGCGCGCGGTGCAAAACCACCTGCAATCGTGATGGCCTTGGTAACAGTCAGCCCGGGCTGGTAAGGAAAACTGCCAGTTTTAACCACCTGCCCGGACAGAAAGTACGGCCGATATTCATCAATGGTCACGGTTACCCTGGGGTCTTTGAGGTAAGTTCCCTTGAGCGACCTGGTAACCAGCGCCTCCACCTCAGGCACAGTCATGCCAGCAATTTTAACCTCGCCCAGTGACACATACTGAACGGTGCCAGCATCGGACATTTTTACCTTGTCGATGCTCAGGCCAGGTTCGTCGAACACACGGATGGTGATGACATCTCCATTTCCCAAACGGTACCGGGAAACTTCGGTAGCAGAACCCGCATCCACAGGCACGATCAGCGAATCGTCCGCCCGCGCCTTCTCCAACTCGGCCTGTGTTCCCACTGGACCACCCGAAGAAGAAGCGCAAGCCGACAGAGCCAGCACACCCAACAAACCAACCAGTTTCAGTACATTCATAGCGGGGTACAACACAATCCAGATTCGTTTAAAAAGTAACAGTGGATGTCAGCAGAAAGGTGGTTCTTGAGTAATTGAAGTTAGTCAAGGCCGTGCTTCCGCTTAATGAACTGTTGTTGTCTTCATAGCTTACCTCTGCGCCCAGGTTCAGCCAGCGACGCATTTGGTAACTGCTGCGCAGGTAGTAGGCGTTGTTTTCGTCGTCGCGAGGCGCAGTCGTACCACCCACGGTGTAGCCCTGGTAATCCTCTTTGCGCAAACGGTAAGCCACTGTGGTAGAAAAACGCTCTACCCACTGACGCTCCCAGCCAATTCCGTAAGAACGGGTCAAACGTTCACCGCTGTTAAAGAAGTCGTCTGCAATGTCAGAGTTCAAATTCAAATCAATGCTGTCTATTACCGTAGGCTGCCAGGTTACACCCACATCCCAGAAAGTTTCGGAAGAATCGGTACGACCCAATGCAATATCCTGCACATCGTAATCGCGTTCCTGGGTGCCAAGCGAAGCACGGCCGGTGGTTTTGGCCGTAGCCTCCCACTGGGCGCCCACGGCATAGCGAATATCGTTGCTGTCCAGGTTGGGGGCACCAGCAGCCTGTGTATCGGTGTAGGTGTTGTCCGCAAACTTCACTTCAGCAAACGCACGGGTAGCAGGGCCTACACGGTACAAGAAGCGTGGCGTGAAATAGGATTTCTCAACGTTTTGGCTACTCAGTATATTGGCAGTTGGTGCATCGTAAATTTTTCAGACAAACCCATGTCCATTTCAACGCGGCCTGTAGCGCCAGGCGACCCGTAACCAAGTTTGATTTGGTAGTTGCTCAGAGAATACGAGTTAACCGCCTGATTGTTGTTTACAGCACCGCGCGGTCTTCACCTTCGAGAAAGCCCAAATCGGCCACCACATCAAAACGCGTGGTATACCGGCCTGCATATTGCAGGTTAATGGCACTGTTGGAAATGTTGTCGGCCTCGTTGTCGCTGTAATTCACATTCGTGTTGGTCAGCGTAAGAGTCCAGAGGTGTTTGTCGCCATGGGTTAAATCGGGGCGATACACCAAATCAAGGCCCACTGAAGTCAGCCAGAAAGTGTCATCGCGCACTTCCTGGCCCGGCGCAGGGGCAGCCAAATCCGGGTTTCTGCCCGTGTTGGAATCGGTACCGAACCCCACCGAAAGCACAGGATAGGCGTACAGGGTATCAGCCAGACGAATGCCACCTGCGCGGTTTAAATCGTCGGGAGCGGCAGGCAGGGGAACGCCGTAAAGCCCTGCGTTGTTCGCCACCAGCGGCTCTGCATACGCCGGAAAGGCTGTCGCAGAAAGGAGACCAAGCGCCAGCATACGCTTGGCAAGAACTGTGTATTGATTAAATTGGGTAGTCACCACAATGCCTCTTCGAGGAAAAAAATGAATAAAATTACAAACCACCAGTGCCGCCAGAAACAAGGTTGGGATCAATCGGGGCATTGCTGCCCACACCTGGATTAACCGCGCCCGGAACACCACCAGGGCCTATCGCTGCGGTATCGGTCTGGTTTTCAGCTTCGACCAAAGCCAGCTCGGGCCCTAAAGCCGCTTGCCGGGCCTGGGCTTGGGCCACTTCTGTAGCCAGTTCTTCTGGCACTTCGCAGTTCACCTGATCGGCCTTCACACCCAGCAAATTGGCTGCGCTGGTGACCGCCGGATCGCCATTGGTAACACGAGCAGCCAAACACACCAGAGTTTTAGCCTGCACAGAATCTTTGCCCAAAATTGGAATACCTACCTGCAAAATGCTAACCGCAGAATCGGGCGAAGCCAGCAGGGCCAGAGTGCCAATAGGCAAAGCGTTGTCGCGGTTGCCCGCAATAAAGTTGTTCATGAGTGCGGCAATTTGTGCAGGCGCCTGAGCACCGGCAGAACTGGCCACCGCCACAAAACTGGAGGCAGCCACGGCAATGCGGCTGTTGCCGCCCGCAGCCAACAGCTGCTCGGACAAAGACGCAGCCCACACCGGCTTGGTGGTAATCAGTGCCTGCAAGCCCGACAAGCTGTAAACAGGCGCCCCGGAAGAAATGGAAGCCAGCAAAGCCTGTGCTTCGCGCAGCGTATTGGTTTGCGCAGCGAGCGAAACCAGAATGGCGTTGGAACTGCCGGGGTTAGCCAGCAACACGTTGGAGACTATCTGAGTAGGCGACACACCCGAGGCCAACGCCACCTTGACCACCGAATTAACAGTGTAGGCATTGGCCGCGATCAGGGATGAAGCGCGCAAAGCCTTGGCTTCTGAAGAACCGGCGGCATCGAGTTCGCGGTAAATCGCACCCTGCGTACTTGCGGTAGTTTGCGCCAAAACCGGAGACTCAAAACCTGCAGCCAGTGCCATAAAAACGCACCCGGCCACTACCGATTTACGAAAACCCCCTAAACGGCCTGAAGACTGGCCACACCCCAATTTGCTCACTGTTTTTTCATATTTATCCTCTGTGCGCCACGTTTCTGTTGGCGTAAAAACCACAACCCAAAAAAACCACCACGTAGCCCACTACCAGTAGGGCCACACTTAAATACTGAATAGCCACGGCGTCCTTGTGCGAATTGGCAATGGCAACAAGCACAGAGAACCAGGTAAACAACCACAACCACTTGCTGACCGCCGAATTGAGCGGACGGGAATTCGAGGCGGGCGCTTAAGCGACCACGCTGGCTCAGCCTGGCCAGCACGCTGAAATCCTCGAGTGGTGGTGTCCTGCTTGACGTCGGTCTCGCCGGCGGTCTGACCAGGACACCCACCATGCAGAACCGCCGCACCTTCATGAAGACGCTGAGCGCCACCGGCGCCGCGCTCTATGCCAGCGACATCGTCGGCGAACTGGTCGCCCAATCGCCGCCGGCCCGGGTGATGGAGTCGCGCTTCAAAGGCCTCTCCGACGTCGCGCTCGGCGAGGCCAAACGCCTCGGCTGCAGCTACGCCGACATCCGCTTCACCCGCAACGTCACCGACTCGGTCGCCGTCCGCGACCGCGTCGTCGTCGACAGCTTCGGTTTTGGTGGCGTCGGGCGCGAGGAGAGCGCCGGCTTCGGCGTGCGCGTCATCCACTCGGGCGTATGGGGCTTCGCCAGCAGCCCGCTGGTCACCGAGGACGAGATCAAGAGGGTGGCGGCTCGCGCCACCGAGGTGGCCAAGGCCAGCGCGATGGCCAAGAGGTTCGAC
>JAAURO010000049.1 GCA_012032215.1 Limnobacter sp. | reverse complement strand
ATTTACAGCACCCAGTACAACGCCAAGGGCACAAAAACCAGGCTAAGCAGGTTGCCCATCATAACCAATGAGGCCACCCGGTGAGGCTCTACCCCATAGCGTTCGGCAAACACAAAATTAAGCACCGCAGGGGGCAAGGCGCCGAACAAAATCAGCATAGACGCCTGCTGCCCTGAAAGCGGCAACACCTGTATTGCCAGGAATGCAAACAACAGCCCGGCAGCAGGGCACAAAATACCGCCGATTACCCCCAACCGAAAATCGGACAGACGAGATTGCGTAAGGCGCACGCCCAGCGCAAACAGCAACAGGGGAATACTCACGTCGCCAGTCATTTGAATGGCATACAGCAACGGCCCCCACACCGACACTTTAAGCGCACTGACTGCAATACCCAAAAACGCAGCAATCAGCACAGGTTCGCGAAACAGGCTGGACAGCGGTGCACTGCGATTGAGCATGCGGGGGCCCAGCACATAGTGCAGGGTGTTTTCTACAAAAAACAGCATGACTGCGGCAGGCAAGGCGCGTTCGCCAAAAGCCAGCACTGCCAGCGGCAGCCCCATGTTTCCGCTGTTGGAAAACATCATGGGCGGCACAAAGGTGGCCTTGCGCACGCCCAGCCAACGCGCCGCAGGCCAAGCCACCAAGCCCGAGCCAAGCACCACCATGGCGGCCCCCAGCGCCAACCAGCCGTATTGCTCCAGTTCGAAATTCTTGCTGGCAAGCGCACCAAAAATAAGGGCTGGAATAAACACCTCGGTGTTTAAGCGGTTAGCCACCTGCATATCGGGCTTGCGTTTACGCGCATACAGATACCCCAGCACCACCAGTGCAAAAACAGGGAAAATCACCTCAACAATTCTTGCAAACATTCAGCCTTTACCTACATACGGGGCAAACCAAAATCAGGAGCATGCTGTACCACAACCAGAACGACATTTCTGTACACCCTACTCAATCAGGGGGAGTTAAAAGCGCCCCAAAGGTGGCTTACACTTCACTCACAACTACAAAAAGGGGTAACCCTTTAGAAGGAGACTAGACCATGAAACCTGCTATCCTGAGCAGCCACAACGAGATCGACGACACACTGAAGCGCTACGTTGAAAACAAAATTTGCACCGCACTGAGTGTAATGCTTTCCAGAATCAAATCGATTGTAGTGAAGCTCAATTCATTGAAAGGCAGTGCAGGTGCAGCACGCGGCTGCGACATTGAAATTGCGCTCGACAACAACCAAACGCTGGTCATTCACAGCCAGACATCGCATTGGCTGGCTGCGATTGACGAGGCAGTAGCCTCTGCCGCCCGGGCTTTGCGCCGGGAACTGAAGAATCAGCTTCTACCAACCAGTAAGGTAGCCAGTCTAAGCCTTGCTGGCTAAACCGGTTCAGAACCCACCAACCCTCTTACATAGCCTGCCGTGCTTCACAGACGTGGCAGGCAGGCTATGGCACATCCTGAAAAACCGCAATCCCCCCAATCAGACTGGCGCACTCGAATTCGGTATTTGCTTTACACAACAGCAAGCATTTACCTTACAAAAAACGCACATTTTTACCGACATACATAAGTTCCAATAAAACCCACAATGTTCAAGTACCTAAATAGAGGTAGAGAGCACTGTGAAGACCCTATTACAGAACCCAGCCCATTGGGCTGTCGGCGCCGTGGCTGGATCGGTATTAGCCAGCCTTTGCGCCTTGTACAGCCCCCATGCACATGCCACCGGGTTGGTCTATGAGACCATGCCCAACGACAGCCAGACCCTTCAGAAAAGCCCTGGTCCGACTGAATGGCAGCAGCTTTTTAACGAGGAATTAACGGGCAGCGCCACACCGGTTCAGCGCAAGCTGACCATCGTGAATGACTTCTGGAATAGCCTGCACCAAGTAACCGATGAAAGGCTGTATGGGCAAGCCGATGTGTGGACCACCCCTTTTGAAACCCTGAAAATGGGCGCAGGCGATTGCGAAGACATGGCAATTGGCAAGTACTTCAGCCTGGTGAAGGCGGGCGTGAACGAAGACCGCTTACGCATTGCACATGTGTCGCATTACCGCTACGGCGCGCACATGGTGGTGCTGTTCACAGACGATGCAAAGCAGCAATGGGTGCTGGACAGCCTTTCGCCCAACATCAAAACCCTTGAAAACCGGAGCGACTTAAACCTGGTATACAGCTTGAACCGCAAAGCGCTGGTTACCGCCAAATACCCCCAGTACCAAGCGGACCCCATGCGCCTGACCAAATGGGCTGGCCTTATGGCCCGCATCCGCCCCGAGGAACAGGGCGATGTGAGAACGCCCTGATTGTGGATGTATATAGCTGGAGACTTGCTCGGCGGCCGTTACTCGCCCAAAGCAACAAGCGCTTCGGTGCTGGACGTATTCATGCAAGCTACTTCAAGGGTAAGTCTGACAGCGTGTCGCGTAGCTGCTCGGCCTGTCTGTTATTGAGTTCCGAAATGCAAGCCAAGCGGCGTATTTCGTGCACATTGCCAGCCCCACCTCCGGTTAGTGAAGCCAGAAATTCGCATTGAGAATCACGGTACTTGGCAAAGTTTTTGTTGGATGCGGTTAGTTTTGCCGTAGCTTGACGGATGTACCTCACATCCTCATCCCATTCTGGAAGAGTGCCAGCCACTTTCTCCTCAGCTTGCCGCAATGTTTTCTGGCTGTTCTCGGATTTTTTGCCAAGCAGTCGCGCATTCCCGCTTGAGAAAAGGCGCTGCATTCCTCGCGCAAGGCTCGCTCGCTAAGAACGGGCTCAGTCGAAGCCGCAAAGGCTGATAGTGGCAAATAAGCAGCCAGCCAGAAACCGATCAGCTTCATTGAGCGCATAGAGCAGCCTTCCCTTTGCGCGCCAGCGACAATGCATAGTCGAGTTTCTTTGCGTAATTAGGGTCACCCCCACCGTTATAACGTTGCGCTATCAGTGTTGTGCTTATGTGTCTCCAGCTAGTGATGAGACGTTGCACCGAAGCCTTCTGGTACTTCAGCACTTGGCCGAGGCGTAGAACTGTCGCTGTTGGGTTAAGTTTTTTCAGCGTTTCGACAGTGCTTCCTTGGGTCTTTGCAATTTTGTCCAGGCTTTCGCCCGGCTTGACGGTAACCTCATAAACTTTGGAATCAGCACCCAGTACACTCCTGTACTCAAAATTCGCCATACGCATGAGCAAGTAGCCGATACCCGCACGAAGGTTATGTGCCGGTATTGTTCTGACTGATCCTGTCGTCAGTCGCCCCTTCCATGCTGGCGACAGAATTAAGTCGCCACCCTCTTTGCCAGAAAGAAACGAAGTCATCCCTGGATCGCCAGCCACCCCAATTTGCATTGGCTTGGAGTTCCACTCAGAATGGTTGGCACCGCTTTCGACCCACACCATTGCCTTGATAAGTTGCCAATCGAGTGGGAAATATCCTGCTGTACCTGAGAGATGGCGGTTGTACTCATTGACCGCCATCTGGATTTCACAATCCCAAGCATTCCATTTGGTATCGCCCACTGCCTTGTTAATGCCATCCTGCCATTTTTCGAAGCCTGTCTTCGGCGGTGCTTGAATCGCCATATCAGTCCTTTCTGGTTGAATGGTCCATGTAGTCAGCATGCTGGTGCCATTCTTGACGCACGATCAAACCTCATCGAAATGGTTAAACGCCTGCACGCAAGGCGCTGCCGGGTGATTTTGCCCCAACAAACCAATATAGGCCAGCAGGGTTTTTCCCACTACGATATGCGTAGAAAAATCGCGCTCTACCACGGCCCGGCTGTTGCTGGCGTAGCGCGCTATGGTTTCAGGGCTGGCAATCATCATTTCCATGGCTTCGGCCATCAGCTCCACCTCACCGGGCGGGAAGTAATAACCGTTTACATCGGGCAAAACCACTCCCTGGTTGCCGGCAATGTCTGAACACAAAATAGCGCGCGAACAGGCTGCCGCTTCCAGCAAGGATTTGGGCGTGCCTTCGCGGTAACTGGGAAGCACTACCACTTCACACCGGGCAATTTCTGCCTGAATATTTGCCACATGCCCTAAAAACCGCAGGTAGGGCTTGCGCTGGTGCATCAGCAGTTCGTCGTGGCTCAGGCTACTAGGGTTGCCGGGGTATACATCGCCGGCCAAACGCAATTCAAATTCAAAGCGTTTTTTGTGCAGCAGATCGGCGGCTTCCAGCAAGTCGTGCACCCCTTTTTCGCCCAGCAAACGGCCCACGTATAAAAACACGGGAACCGGATTTCTGGCAGGGGGCAGGCTTTTAAAAAGGTTCAGGTTAACCCCCGAACCCCGAATGAGTTCGGTGTGCCGAAGTTGCACCAGCCCCAGTTGCACATAGGCATCGCGATCTTCGGTGTTTTGAAACACCACCCGTGCATTTTTGCCGCCCAGCGCAAACCGGAACAGGGGTTTAATGCCACTGCGAATCAGCCGGTTTTTCCAGGAATTCGAAATAAACAAATGCCCCAGGCCCGTAATGGCACACACACGGGGAATTCTCAATAACCGCGCAGCCACTCCACCATACAGTACACATTTAATGGTGAACAAATGCACCAGTTGCGGCGATTCACGAAAAAACACCCACAAGCACTGCAGCAACAACAACAAATCCTTGAAGGGGTTTATGCCGCGCTGATCAAGCCTGGCCAGACACACTTTCAGGCCACGCGCCTTAAGGGTGTTTACATAGTCGCCGTTGGGCACAAAGGCCACGGGCCGGCATTCAAAAATACGCGCTGTTTCTTCCAGCAATTCGCTGCGGAAGTTGTGCAGGTACCAATCGGTGTTGGCAAAAAAAAGCACGGGCTTGCGCGGTGGTGCTGCAGGCGGCAAAGAGGTTGGACACATGGCAATTACAGGCGGATGTCGGCCTCTTGGGGGGGCAGCACGTATTTCAGGTCGTACAGCACGTGGTTGCCTGGTTTACACAAAGCGCGCACACCACTGCTGCCCATTTCCTTGAACTGGTGGTGGGCAACCGCCAAAATGGCCGCATCGTAGGTATTGGCAGCGGGTTGGGTAACGGGTGTTATGCCGTATTCGTGCTGGCATTCCTTCGGATCTACCCACGGGTCGTACACATCGGCCTGCATGCCAAACTCTTGCAGTTCACGCACAATATCGACTACACGGGTGTTGCGCACATCGGGGCAGTTTTCTTTAAAGGCAAGCCCCATTACCAGCACTTTGGCGCCCTGCACGTGAATGCGTTTGCGCAGCATGGCCTTGATAAGTTGCGACACCACGTACGTGCCCATGGAATCATTTAAGCGGCGGCCAGCCAGAATGATTTCCGGGTGGTAACCCACCGACTGCGCTTTGTACGTGAGGTAATACGGATCAACGCCTATGCAGTGCCCGCCCACCAGACCAGGCCTGAACGGCAGGAAGTTCCATTTGGTGCCTGCGGCCTGTAGAACCGCCTCGGTGCTGATTCCCAGGCGGTTAAAAATGATAGCCAGTTCGTTAATGAGTGCAATGTTCAAATCGCGCTGGGTGTTTTCAATTACCTTGGCGGCCTCGGCCACACGAATAGACTCGGCCTTGTGGGTGCCTGCACGAATAATAGTGGCATACACCTGGTCTACAAACTCAGCCACTTGCGGGGTAGAACCGGAAGTAACCTTGACGATGGTGTCTACCCGGTGTTCTTTGTCGCCGGGATTGATGCGCTCGGGGCTGTAGCCTGCAAAAAATCGGTATTGAATATCAAGCCAGAACCAGACTCCAACAATGGCACGCACACCTCTTCGGTAGCACCAGGGTAAACAGTGCTTTCGTACACCACCACATCGCCGTGCTTAAGCACTTTGGCCACTGCTTTGCTGGCGCTCACCAAGGGGCTGAGGTCGGGCTGGCGGTGTTCATCAATAGGGGTGGGCACAGTAACAATGTAAAAGTTGCACTGGGCGATATCCTGCAATTGCCCGGAAAACGACAAACGTGTGGCGGCTTGTAATTGTGCATCCGAAAGCTCTAAAGTGCGATCGTGCCCACGGCGCAATTCGTCAATGCGTTGGGCATCAATGTCGAACCCAATCACATCAAAATGTTTGGCAAACTCGGCTGCCAGCGGAAGGCCTACATAACCCAGGCCAATAATTGCAATTTTCAGGTTTTCAATAGTCATTGGAATCACTTCGGGGGATGCCAAAAAAGGCGGTTCATTATTAATAGGTAGTCAATCTGGGCGCGCCCAAAGCAGCACCGGGTTAAAACCACCTCTGAGCTGAATTATTGATTGCGATTAAAACATGAATAGCGTTTAATCAGCTGGAATAAAAGCAAAATCTTGAAGCAATAAATATGACGCACTGCTCGCTGCACTTAGAGTACAATGCGTAACAAGCATGCGGGGCATCAGTAAGGAAAAAGCGCAAGAGGAGTAGCACGCAAAGCGACCACACGCCGGCAACGGCCGATAAAACTCGAAAAGCACAAGCTGGCTGGCGCACGTTACTTACTTGCCAACAACAGTAACACGTTACACGTTTAGCAATTTCATTCAGTCAACATATTTCACTTTTTATAAGAATCTCATGAGCACAGTCAGCAACCCGGCCATTAAATACCGCCCGGAAATAGATGGCCTGCGAGCCATTGCCGTATTGCCCGTTATTTTCTTTCACGCTGGCCTGCAAGGATTTTCTGGTGGCTTTGTGGGAGTAGACATTTTTTTTGTAATCTCCGGTTATTTAATTACATCTATCATTCTAAAAGAGAAAGAGGCGGGCCACTTTTCCATTGCCCGCTTTTACGAGCGCAGGGCAAAAAGAATTTTGCCCGCGCTGTTTTTGTCATCGCCTGTTGCGTGCCCTTCGCCTGGATGTGGATGCTGCCCGATGAACTGAAACGCTTTGGGCAAAGCCTGGTATCGGTAGCGCTTTTTTCTTCGAACATTTATTTCACAAAAACCACCGATTATTTCGCGCCACTGGCTGAAGAGCAACCACTCCTTCACACCTGGAGCCTGGCGGTTGAAGAGCAGTATTACGTGCTGTTTCCGCTGTTTGTGATAGCCTGCTGGCGTTTTGGCAAATCGAAACTTTTCTGGATAACAGCGGCCACTGCCTGTGTTTCACTGGCACTTGCCGAGTGGGCTGCCTCCTCGCACCCCATAGAAAACTTTTACCTGCTACCCACCCGCGCCTGGGAATTGCTGGCAGGCTCCCTGATTGCCTATATTCCGGCCATGCAGCAAAAACAGCTGGGCACCGGATGGCGTGCCGAAGCAGCAACATTACTCGGGCTTGCAGCCATTGCTTACGCAGTGTTTAGTTTTGACAGCAGCACCCCTTTTCCAAGCCTTTACGCGCTTATTCCCGTTATTGGAACGGTGTGCCTTCTGGTGTTTTCCTCGGGCAACAACCTGACAGGCAAGGTGCTTTCCAACAAATACCTGGTGGGCATTGGCCTGATTTCTTACAGTGCGTATTTGTGGCACCAGCCCCTGTTTGCCTTTGCCCGTATTTATGGCATGACAGCCCCTCAGGATGTAACGTACCTGTATTTGTCGCTGCTCTCGCTGGTGCTGGCCTGGGTTTCCTGGAAGTTTGTCGAAACACCTTGCCGAACATTCAAATTCAGCCAGGCACGGGTTTTAACAGCCTCGGCGGCAAGCTTGTTGGTGGCGGTTGTTGCGGGTGGCATTCTGCATGTCAACAATGGTTTTTCAAGCCGCTACTCCCAGGAATTTGTGAATGTACTGAAAAACCACAACCGCCCCTCTTGCAGCACCAGTCTGGCCGGTTCGGCTTTTCCAAACTGTTCGTATGGTGCCGAGGGCAAAGAAAAAATAATTATCGTGGGCGACAGCCACGCAGAAAACCTGATTGCCGGCATAGAGCAGGATCCGGATTTTCTGAATGCCTATCACGTCATTCAGGCAACCACACCTGGTTGCATGCCCGTGGGCGGAATTGCCCGATGGGATCGCAGGCCTTACGAAAACTGCGTTGAGTTTAACCAGCAGGTTCGTGCCTACCTGAAGAACAACCCGGATGCCACTTTGGTAGTACTTGCCCGGTGGCCCCTTTACCTGAGCGGCACCCGCTATGCAGGCAGAGCCAATGGCGTAGAGCCGGGCGAAGAAATTCATTTGTCGCTGGCCTCCAGCCAGGCGCACAACGGCAGCGAGGCCTTTGCGGCCTGGGTGGAAAACGATTTGCACGAACTGATGTCCTCTACCAAAAAAGCCATCTGGATAAACCCGGTACCCGAGCTTGGCTGGTCTGCGCCCCGTCTTTTCCTGCGCAATGCGCCGCCAAGTTATTTGTCTACACTAGACATGTACGAGGCACGCAACCAGTTGGTGTTCAAAATCCGCGATGCGCTGGAAAAAAGCACACCGACTCTGCGTGTGGTCAAAACAGAAAACATTTTCTGTGGCGGCAAAAACAAAGAGTGCCAAATAAAAGACGAAACACTGCCTTTGTATGTGGACACCAACCACTTGAGCAAAGCAGGCGCCAAACTACTGGTCATGGACTTGAAACGGGTGCTGGATGAGCACCCTGCTGCGGGTGCGAATGGCAGTACGGGCACAGCGGACAACCATCCGCTGAGTGGGCAGGTGTTGTCGATGGCGGAACCGGTCAGGCTTCAGTAAAAAAGGTCGTTGGATTGAATTCAAAAAAATATATGTAAAACAAAAAATGTAATTTTCTGTGAACTTTCCTGTTGCAAAAGCTACTTAGTTAAAATCAAAAAAATTTTTGTTTTTTAAGTAACTCACACAACAGGAATTCCCATGTCGTCTGTAGCCGGGCCTTCTAGCGATCATTTCGCTCATTTTTCTCTCAATGTCCAAGCTGCGGCTCTGGCGGCCCAAAACCAGTTTAACACTCAAGCAATACAGTGCGCTGAGGCGCAGCTGGCTGGTTCCAGCCCTTTGGCACTTCCCGAGCCTGAAAGCAACCCCGCGCTTGAAAAACCAATCGATTGTAACAGGCTAGTGCAAATAGAAATGCAGCGGTGTATAGCGGCTATTCGAGAGGCCAAGGCTGCACATGCAATCAAAGAGTTGATTCCTGATTCACAGTTCAGTGGTTTTCGGCTGTCAAATAACATGCACCAGTTGTTGGACAGGTGTTTGACTGAATTTGGCCCACTTCTTGCTGATGCAACCAAGCAAGAAATTACAAAAACAATGCGAACAGCGCGCATGGAAACTTTAGGCAGTATTGTTTAAATCATACAGAGATACTCAATGACATGAATGTGTTTTTAGGTGCTGTCAAGTGTCTTCCCATTCGGCCGACAAAAAAGCAGCCATTGAGGCATTGCTGACTCTGGGCCAAGACGGTGAGCTGAATTGTGCGCAAG